>NZ_JAWQJF010000083.1:0-21533 GCF_033447055.1 Sedimentibacter sp. | reverse complement strand
TGTAACAAATGAGTTGGATTTACGAGTTAAATTAATTATTGAAAACTACATTGAAACACTTAGGAGGGTTGTTGTGAAGGATAAAGAATTAGAAGAAATTTGTGTAGGTTTATATAGAAAACATAAACAGGCTCTGGATTTGATTTTTGATAATAAACCTGATTCTGGTAATGTTGTGTCAGATATCATTAATGAGTATTTGCAGACTAGAGCAAATGAAAATCGTGATATAGTTTTTGATCCTACATATTCAACAAAGACATTACAGAGATTTTCACTTGAATCATTTGATACAATCCTGCCGCCAGTTTCTAATGCACCAGGAGGGTGGGGGAATGGAATAAATTACTTTTGGGAAATAAGAAACAATTATATAGCTGGTAATATTGGAATAAAATTTGTTGTGCATAATTATGATATGTTGAATGGTGAAAAAGCTGCAAAGCTATCACAGCTCCTCAATAAGGACTTGAAGGAAAACTGGCAATGGAAGACATTTGAATCAATAATATTTTCTTATACTACTAAAAACCAGATAGACGAGTTTTTGGATGGAGATTACGATGATATAAAGAAAACTTTGTTTTCAAAATTAGATAAGGCTATGGATAAGGTATTTGATTTTGAGAAAGAAGTTGTTAAAAAGTGGTCTGAAATAGTGTAAAGTTATATTTATAAGGGAAATTTTTATATAGGGTGTAAACAATTTGTCGGAATTATGGAATTTTGCGGAATTGTCTAACTAATATTAAAGTATGTATACAAGATCTTGGCGAAGTATGCCTTGCTCATTACGGCGTCTGATTTTTTTATGAATACTGTAAATAAGTCCTTAGAAAGCGGTGATTTCAGGACTTATTTGCATTTTAGGATTTGTAATTTTGGAAATGGAACGTGTGTTTTATTGAAAAATATTATTTTTTGATTGTTTAGTTTACCCCACCTTATAACCTTTTAGCGAAAGTAAAACGAATTAGCAAAATGTATATAATTTAGCGAAAGATATTTTAAGTATTAAAGAAGTAATGGTCTAATTTAATATACATGGAAACATAGTATGAACATTCGAAGTTTAAATTAAAACCATTCTATTTTTGTGAATAATCATATGCGGAAATGTGGACGAGCATATGGAAGAAAGGTTTGGAATTCAACGGATGAAGGGTTTTTGGAGATGCAATGATAAATAAACGGAAAAGGGTAAAGTAGGCTGCAACAACAGGCATGTTGATGATGTTGTGTTTTATAAGGCTTTTGTTGAAGCGTATAATGCGGTGGTTGAAAAAAATGAACATTTCAGGACAAAATGGAAAGAAGAGCTTGAAAGTGATGATGTACTAATAAAGGTAACAGCTAAGAGGTTTATTGGAATATTTAAAGATGCTACAATAATTGAAGAATTTGATGTAGTTTTGTTTTTTAAAGTTGTGGAAAAGATAATTGCTTTAAATGAAGGATTTTTAATAGTCAGTTTGTTGGATGGTACAGAGATAGAAATAGAATAAAGATAAAATTTAAATCCGACATTGATAACAAAGAGTGTTATTAAAAGTCGGATTTTTTAATTTCTTATTTAAATTTGGAAAATTTATGTTATAATTTTTACAAAGACAATTATTCTTCATTAAGTAATATAATCATTTGTTTGGGTATATTTAATTTAAGTTCGTTGGAGGTGTTTTTTTGAAGAGTATATTAATTATTATAGGAATAATAATCGCTTTTGTTTTATTAGCTATTGGAGTTACAATTGACACCATAGATATTAATCGGAAAACAAAAAACATATAGGTTCGAAAAATATAAAAAAGAACCGGTCAATCAAGGCAGAATCTATATAACAAATACGAAGGGACTCAATATTGGTTGATGAACTTAAACGGATTGCGGATGCTCTCAATATGAAGTTTGAACCTACATTTACTTCAATAGACGGCAATTCAATGTCTAATCTTGATAGAGGTTAGATTCCAGCGGAATTATTCTGCAGATGAAGAAAAAGGGGGATATGTAAATGAAATTTAGAGAATCAAAAGCATTTGTAGCATGGCTTTTAATAATTTGCATCGCATTGTCTATGGTTGGTTGTGGTGCCACTAACACTTCGACAACTGAGCTGGAAACTGCAGATGAAGTCACTGTCATTGACGAAACATCAGCAGATAAAGTTTCGGAATCATCTGATACAGTCAGTCAGGACATATCTTCAGAACCGGAGAATGAGGTTATCCAAAGTGAAGCCGATCCGGATTCTTATAATGAAAATGTTACTGTGGAAGATACTTCATTGGAAGATGAACTGAGTGAAATCGAAGCTATGGAGGATGATACACTAACACCTACACAGCGAAATGCAATTAATATGCTGAATTACATGACGGTTTTGACACAGGAAATTAACGATTCCAAGAAAAGCCGTATCTTCCTTGACAAGGCATATGATTCTCTGATTAACAACACATATCCGAATGCAATAGATTCAAAATCGCAGACGCAGATAACAAGTATGCTTGACACGCTACATCAGTATCAGATGATTTCTGTAAAGAGAGAACGTCTTGAGTACATTTATGAGCAGAATCAGGCACAGGCACTTCGTCATGCCATTCCAAATCCTGTCGGATTATTGAGCGTAGTTCAGTCTGGTAGTCTGCTGAAAGCGGCCGTTTCTGTTATTTATATGGCCGTTGATTCTGTAACAAGCTATGAATCCGCCTCAAGCCAGGCTGATTTGCAGTATCTGAAAGATGGATGGGAGTTGGACGATGCCGAAGCTGAAGAAGTTCATAAGAGCAGAAAAGGCGCATTTGATTATATGGTGAGAATGGTTAATGATAATTCTCTTCCTGGGGACTACGCACTAAACGAGGATGCAGTTAAGAATTTAGTTGAGTGGAAAAATAAATCCAATCTTGTAAGTAAAATAGCATGGTTAGAGGCTAACCAGAATACATATAAAGAGTTCGGCCCGTATTGGCTTGAGCTTGCGAAAAACTATTACAATTCAGAAGAGTATGAAAGCTGTTTAGAGGCATTTACAAAATATGAAGAAGTAACAACTCGCATTTTCCGAAAGGATACGGATTATGCGGAGGCTCTTCCAATGGCTATTATTTCCGCTAAGGAAAAAATGACTTGTGCCAAGTATGTTGAGTATGCCGATGCCAAGACGACTATTATTTTATCAAACACAAATGATTCTGATTGGCCACTCCGTTATTTCGTTGCACAGATAGATCTTGATTTATACAACATCACGAAGGACAGCAGCTATTTGGATAAGGCGTATAAAATTGCCTTTGATAATGTCAATGTCTTGGTTGATGATCAGAAAGAATTGAATGCCTCATACCTTGCGGCTGTAAAGGAAGAAAAGGTCGAAGACGGTGCAACAAAACAGCAGAAGGAAGATACAAAGCAATACAACAAAATGCTTAAAGAAGAGCGAAAGGTCGAATTACCTCCTGTCAGCGAAGCACTTTATCTAAATTGCGATTTGCTGTTTGCATTAGCTGAAGAGCGTGGAATTTCATCCAAAGAACAGAAACTGTTTAATGCAATTCTGCATGAAAACGGTGATTGTATTTTCCTGACCGAAGCGCTGGATGAAAGATTCCGTTTTGAAAACAACGGAACTGCCTTTGATTCAGGTGCGTTGAACATTGAATTTGACGGTAAGGAACTCAGCATCTCGGCATCTTGCATTACGGACAGATCTACAATAAGTGTTGTTGTTTCTGGTTCAAATGAAAAGGTTACAATTGATGACTGGACAGTGAAGAAGGTTGAAAGACCTAAGAACGCAGGTTGTTCGGAGTTCGTTGTTACATTTGTAAGTGATTCTGCGAAGAAATATAAATATGCGGCTGGAGAAAACATTAGTATTAATGTTGTTCCGGTTGCTGAGTCTCCGAATGAAGTTATTAAATTTACGTACGATGTAGTTGCTATTAAAAAACTGCTTGTTTTTGATGGCATTGCCTTTGAAAGGAAGTAATTCTATGAAGCGGTTGTCGGTACTGTTGCTAACAATAGCATTAATGTTCTCATCTGCAGTTCCTACTTATGCCTGTGATGAGAGCCAGACAAATACATATGTCAAACAAGTGCTTTTTGGTGATCAAGCCTCACAATATGAATCCGATGAAAATATAAAAATGCTGCTGAATGCTTTGTTTCTCTGTAGCGAGCAGCATGATAATCTAGGACAAGACAAGCTTACTCAACTAAAGGATAAAAGAGTTGGTATGCTGCCAACACTGTCCGGTATTAATGTTTCCGGGGACAGCTTGTTAGATTGTGCGCATAACAGTTGGGAATATGAGTTTGTCGGAGATAAAAAGGCACAAGCTAATCGTAAGAAAACACTTCAGCGCACGGTAAACAAGGTATTTGATTTTGGCGTAATCAATAATATCTTTTGCAGCGGTAGTGGTAAGTGCAATAGCTTTTCAGCTTTGCTTTATTACACACATATTCTTTCCGATTACCTGGCCGATGATCCTAATGTAACTGAAACAAACGTACACGGTAAAAGCGTTTCATCGTATACGGGTCAGCCTTATATAGAATTGAATTGTAATATTCCTTCATTCACAAATTCCCAAAAGAAAAATACTGCTTCATTTGCACAATTCAGTTCCTTTGATTCTTTAGGTCGTTGCGGTGTTGCCTTTGCCAATATCAGTACCGACAATATGGCTCCGTCAGGATCTCGACAGAAAATCGGAAGCATCATACCAACGGGCTGGACTATTGTTAGATATCCAGGCATAGTCAATTCTGAACCACCATACTTGTATAACAGATGTCATTTGATTGCTCATCAATTGAACGGCAATGATACTGCGGCAAACCTAATAACCGGAACAAGGTATCTAAACGTGTCTGGTATGAATCCTTTTGAGAGAAAGGTCGCTAACTACATCCAAAGCATGGGCAACCACGTGCTATATCGTGCTACACCGATTTTTGAAGGTGATAACCTTGTGGCTTCAGGAGTGCAATTGGAGGCCTATTCTGTGGAGGATGCGGGAAAAGGTATCTGCTTTAATGTTTATTGTTATAATGTGCAGCCAGGTGTGTCAATTAACTATGCAAACGGTTTGAATGAAATTTCGGATGAAACGTATGATGCGGACAATATGATACCGTTTGCTGTTTCAAATCCAAGTGACTCAAATCCGGACTTGATTTATGAGGTAAACAAACATCTTGCGATTCTGTTTGGCACCCAGAAGAGTTCTTTCAACTACACTTCCATGATGAACCAGATTAACGAAATTGCAAATAATGCCAGGGTTGTTGGAGATAAAGGAGAATCCGAAGCACAACGTTATATCAAGCTTAAGGGATATGAGTATGAGTATTTTAATACCTTAAAAACTTATATACCTTTGTTACTTCAAAACGAGGATTTTTTTAATTCAACGTTCAAATAAATGGGGTAGACAAATTCCCGTATACCTTGAAAATGTAGATATGTTTCCAGTTACTGCTTGATTATTAGATATGTTTCCGTAAACGGTTGACATCAATTCTATTGTCTCAAAGCACGTTGAGACTGTTGTATTGATAGAAAAGAAATAGGTTGAAATAAAAGGGTTTCAATGTTTTCAAGTAAAAATTTAGGTGTGTTTTATGTTCCCTCAGATGAAAATTTAGGGAATTTTTTATATGGGGGTAAACAACTTGGCGGAATTAAGATATTTTGCGGAATTGTTTTAATAGATATGCTTGTTCAAACTGCGCTTATTGATACCGTAGTTCTACTACAAAGAAAACACACCGAGAAAGTCTTGATAATTCAGGGGTTTTCTCATTTGTAAATATGTCTCTGAAAATTGATTGATAATGAAGTATATAGGATAATGTATGTTATATAAGATTGGCAATGATTATTGCTAGATAATACAAAGTAATGCCTATTAAAACCTAATAAAACCGTGACAGTTTATGTGACAAATGCTATAATTAAAAGAGTAATTAAGAGGAGGTAATTATTATGGCTGATGTATCAACTGAAAAGTGGTCTTCACTAGATGAAGTAGCCTCGCATCTTGGAGTTAGCAAAGACACTTTATATAGGTGGATTGCAAATAAACAAATGCCAGCACATAAAATAGGTAGATTGTGGAAATTTAAGATTAGCGAAGTAGATGAATGGGTAAAAACGATAAGCGCAACTGAAAGATAAATAAAATTTGATTTTTCATTAGAAAGAGGTGGTGTCATGGAAAAGTTTAAATGGACAACTTCAAGTGCCTGGTTAGAAGAAACGTTTGAAGTTTTCAAATATATTGATGATCAATTTTCAGTTGATCATTTGAGTGATCTGGTTAAGAATGGCATTTTATTTGGGGACCGAAAAGAAAGCTCAGCAAAACGTGTATTTACTGCTATAAAGTCTAGGTATTTAAATGATAACATCGATAGAGTTGTTTCATTATCGAAAATACTAGGTTCGTCAATTTCGGAGCAGGAAAAGAAAAACTACTTACTGATATTCTATTTGGAGTATGAAACCTTAACGCAATTTTTCATGGCAAAGTATGTGTATGACAATTTTAATAAACTGTCACAAAAAATATTCACACAGATGGATTTGGATAAATTTTTTGAGATCGTATTGACAGACTATAAAAGCCTTTTGCCTGCCAAACTTCAAACTGAAATAAGCAAAGCAAGTATGATAAAGGTCAGGAATCAGCTTTCAAAAAATCTTGAGGCTTTTGGTTGGGTAGAAGAGAAAAAAGATACGTTTATAATTAAAAGGCCAGGCCTTACACCAGAATGGTTTGTTTTCACACTTTATATGTATTTTGAGAGTGATCACATTAGTGCGAAAGAAGTTTACCAATCTGATATTTATAAGAGATTCTTGCTAAATGAATATGATATTGAATATCTCATTGCAGGGGCAAAAGTTAAAGGGTTACTTGAAACAAATAGATTGGGGGATATCAATACAATTACTATGAAGGAAAAGGGGTTAATTGACTATGCACGAAATTTTAAATAATGTGACAGCAGAAGTTAAGAGGGTTATCAACAAGCCACCTTCAAGGCCGATTAGGTTGATGCTATTTGATACAACAGCATTATGTAACTTAGTACAAAACAAGATCAAAGATGAGTTTGATAATAATGAAATAATCAATATAAACAATTTTTATAAGAGTAAACAATGGGAGAAAAACGCAGATAGAATTGCTGAAGCTGAAAGTAAATATGGAGTTAATAATATTAAGTTTCAGAAAATTATCTGCGAATTATTGGAAAAGTACATAGTGAATTATGTGGAACAAAATAGACCTAACAAATTATTGGTTATAGAAGACTCAGAACTCTACAGTAATGGATTTGATCCTATACATTTTCTCTCAGCCTATATGTATGAGCATTATATTGTCTTAGATAATGAAATACCTATAATATGGCTTACTATTGGTCAAAAGGAAGAGTATGGGACAAATGAATATAGATATTACAAAACGGAGTTTACAAGAGGAAGGCAAATAAAAATCACACAGGATAGCTTTAGTAGCTGCGTTTTTGATTATAAATCCGATTATTGATGGGAGATAGAGAAATGAAAAAAGTACTTGATGTATTCGAAAGAGATATAAAGAGAGAATTTAATGATGTCACAACAGTTGATCGTCATATTACAGCGTTAGATATAGAAGAATATGTAATGACAAGAAATGTGGAAAATATTTTAGGCAATTTTGTCGCATACTTCTTCGATGATCCTAAATACCCAACACTTAATATGAAATGCCAGCTTTTACAAGATAAATACAGAGATAAAATTGGACCAGGTGTTTGGATAAGAGGCTTTTTTGGAGCCGGTAAATCTCATATGCTTAAGATCATGCATGCATTATTTTCTGAGGAGACGATTGATTATATAGATGAAAATGGACAATCGACAAAATTAAATGTGACTAAAGCTATACAAGAAAAAGTAATTAGTAGCGATATAGCTGAATTAATTGGAAACATAAAGCCTTCAGAGTACATTACCTTCATATTCTCTGCCAACCATATAACAAAATCAGGTGATACAATTGTTGATTGTCTTCCTAAAGAAATTTCAAGACAAATGGGATTAGCTTTTGATGAAGACAGAGAATTTTCTGCATTGGATGTTTCTGAGTTTCTAAAATCCACACTATCAAGTTCAGGAAAGAGAAGAATGATTATTTTCATCGATGAAATACTTGATGTGCTTGATACTCCTGAGAAGGTAAGAAAATTCGAGGGGTTAATTGAACTTCTAAATAATGATATTTGGTTTGTTGTAACATCATTAGAAGCGAAAACAAAGCTCTTATCTACATCAACTGCAGAGCGAATGATCCACCGATTTGGACAAGAACAAATATTATATCCAGAGGAAATGATATGGATTGTTAAACGAAGATATTTGGCAAAAGATGAATTCGCTGTGAATGATATAGAAAGTAAAGTGAATATTGCAAAGATGCAGTACCTCTTTTCCAATGCATATTTATCAGACACTGAGGATGGCAAGATTGAAATGCCTAATATGATTGGTTCGTATCCATTCTATCCATTCCAGTTGGCATATATGAAAGAGCTTCTAAAAAATGAGAGCAAGGGTTCTGCTCGTAACATGATGAAAACGGTTAAGTCTATTGTTAAGAACCCGGAGGTTTATGACAAAGAAGTAGGATACTTTGTAGATATTGAACTTATTTATGAAGAATTAAAGAATAAAAGAAGTATCGAAGAAGAGTATAGTGATTTGATTGGCGGACTTGAAGGTGCGCCTATTAGTGATGTTAAAAATAATCCAGTAGATAAAAAGCCGTTACTGAAGACTTTAAAAGCAATTGTTTTATTGTCTCAAGTTAAACCAGAAGGAATTAAGGCTAATATGATATTGCCTTTTGTATATAGCGAAAAAGATATTAGCAATGAGAATAAATTGCTAGATATGCTTGAAATTTTGACGAATGAAAATTTTATCAACAACGAAGGTGGCGTATATAAGCCAATTACAAAAAAAGAATCTGATGTTTGGACTAGAATAAAAGGAGTTACTTCCATAACGGAATCTGCTATAAGGGATTATATAAATGGCAAAATATACAAAATGTTCGGGGCTAAACCAACTGCTGGTAAAAATATAATTACTGGAAAAATAAATGATTTTACTAAAGAGATTGCATTAGTACTTAAACCATCAGATGTAAGTGTTGAATTTTCAAATGTTTATGCTTGTATTCCATTTGATAGCGATATTGAGAAATTGAAAAAGGACGCATTTGAGGCGAGTAACAATAAAGAAAAGCTCTTTATTATCCCAGAAAAAAAGTATGATGGCATTTCATTGTACAAAGCAACGAAATTCTATCTTCAAATGGAAGAGGCCCTAAAAAGAGAAGCCGATTTTGGAATTGATCAGAAACTGAGAATTCAAATTGAAACCAAGAAAGACATTGCTGTCGATGGAGATATAGATAAGATATTGGAAGAATGCTTCAGGAATGCGGTGATTTCATATAATGGACAAGAAAACAAAGATTTTTCAATATCAGCCCCTCAAAGAATGACTACTGAGTGTGAAAAAATGCTAAAGAAAAAGTACACAATGTTTTTCGGAAAACTCCTAAGAGAACAAGTGGATACATTTATTAATAAGCAAATTCTTAGTCCAACTCATAAGATGACCTCAGATTATTTAAAAGGTTTGGATCTGATCGATGCAAATGGAAATGTTAATACGAGTAATAGATATTATAGTGAGTTCCTCAAGTCGTTTCCCGATAATGGATTTGAAAAAGATGGTTCAAGCATTATAGATGAGTTCTCTAAAGGTAAATATGGATGGGACTTAGACACAATCAAAATTATGACTGCTTTAGCTCTTAAGAATAGTGACCTAAAGGCTGCTAACCAGGGCAAGGTATTCTCAATACCTGAAGATAATGTTGAACTTACAAGCAAAAATGGACCTTTTGCACCTAGAAGGAGGGATGGGTTTGATGCTTTAAAATTTACGAAGATTAATATTTCTGATGAAGAAATACGAAATGCCATAAGAGCTATAAAACTTCTTGATCCTAATATGGCAGTTGATCTTAAACTTAAAGATGTTGCAGATAAAATCAAAATTATTATGGAGAAAGTGAGTGGAGCGACCATAGACTCTTATTCTGATGTAGTTCCACAGAGTATCAAAGAAAGCCTTGGAGTTACTGCTTCTGTAGCGGCTGATATAAAAAAAAGAATGGATGCTGAGGATGTAATTGTAACGTTTAATAAAAAGTTATATACTGACGAATTTGACTTAATGACATCAAGGATTAGAGAAGCACTCTATATTTCTGACCATAAAGACAAAATTGCAATGATCTGTAAGGCATATGCAATTTTGAAGAATGATGACGAGACCTCTCGAGTTGAAGTGAAAGACCTTGCAGAAAAATTCATTTGTGGTGAAATAAAGCTCTTTGAAGAAATAATAAAAAAATACAAAGTAATTTTTCAACATAAGTACAGAGCTTATGAAAAACTATATACTGACATTATGACAGACATAAATAGCTTGCCGGAGTGGACCGTAATTTCTGAAGAGCAACAATTTGAAGTTAAAAAGCTCATAAAATTCGCTAAATTAGATAACCTAGTTTTTGATGAGCTTAAAGTTAATGGCTTAGGTACATTAGATGATTTTAGAAGAATTTTATTAGATCTTTCTGCATCAAAAACAAAAGCGATTGAGAAGGTTCATACGTTCAATGACTATAATGAAATGCTTAAGAAAAAAGTATCATTAATTGGATCTGGTAATACTCAAAATAATACTACTATTAAAACTCCACCGGTAAATAATCGTGTTTCAAAGAAATTGCGTGCGTACTCAAACGGTAAGATTATTAACATTGATAGTTTGGAAAAGTTAAGTGAACTCGACAATGTATTCAATGAGATAAAAGAAAAAATAAAAAAAGACGTAGAATCTGGCAAAAAAATCACTTTAGAATTGTAGGAGGAAACAAGATGTCGAGAGTTACTTTAAAGCCTGTTATTTCTAAGCTTAGAGAAATTATTATTAAAGATATAGCTGGAAAGATGGAAAAATACGGATTCGACGATACAGGTCGAGTTATGAGGAATAAACCACTTAGTGAATATGATAATGTTATAAAAAATAACTTGGTTAGCTTATTCAAAGGTAAAAATATAGAGGGTAATAAAAAGGAATACATTGCATATATTCAAGACAGTGCAAGAACTTTTCTTCATATTTTGATTTGTTTTAAAACTATGGAACAAAGGGGAATAATGGGCAATGTTGTTGGTCGATTAATGAATGACCAATTATATGATGCCGTTATACCGGATTTTAATAATGTTCATCCATTGGCGTTTTCTGATTTAAGCGATAAATTTAGCGCAGAAATATCAATTATGGAAGAGAAAGACAATTATGAAGAAGACAGAGAGTATTATAACTTTATATATATGCTGTCTGCTCTTACAAAAGAAATGGCCAAAGAAGTACCACTTCTTTTTAAGGATTATGAACATAACTTAGTTCATCCTGATTTCGAGGGGTTAAAAGAAATACTCTTCAATATAAATAAAATTGATGAAAGTGAATATGCAGAAGACGATTTTTTAGGTTGGATATATCAGTATTGGGTGGATATTAAAGATGATGAATTAAAGACTGCTAAAGGAGAAAAAGATGTATCTTATGCGAACTCGATATTTTATGAGATACTAAACAATCTTGAAGAAGAACAAACTCAATTTGGTGAATTCTACACACCAAGATGGGTTGTTAAGTATATTGTTGATAATACACTAAAACCATATTTTGAAGAGAACAAGAAAATTGAAACAATTAAATTGCTTGATCCTGCATGCGGAGCAGGTAACTTTTTGGTCTATGCTTTTGATGTTTTCTATGAATTATATAAGATTGAACATCCTGACTGGCCTGATAATCATATAATCGGGAACATATTAGAAAAGAACATTTTTGGTGTTGATATTCAAAGAGAGCCATTACAAATTACTGCGATCAATTTATGGCTAAAGGCTAAGAGAAAAGCGCAAGATGTTAGAATCAAAAACTTAAATTTGTTCAATATGAATATCTTGAAGGCAAACTCACTCTATCGTTGGGAAAATGATCAAGAAGAAGTAGTTCAATTGTCATTGTTCCAAACAGAAATTGAATTAACTGAGAAGAAGTACACTGCAGAAGATATTGGGCAATATATTTCTGCCCAGGCGTTCATTGCCAAAAAAGAAGTGAGATTATTCTTTAAGAATAAATTTAATATTATTGTTATGAACCCTCCATTTGTTGATGCACGAAAAATGGATTCTAAGACCTCAGAATTCTTGAAAGCTGAATATCCCAATAATTCTAGGAATCTTTTTAGTTCTTTTATTGAACGGTCAATCGAAATAGTCTCTAAGAAGGGGATAATTGGATTTATAAGTTCTGATACTTTCATGTATCTTGGAAGTTTCGATAAGACTAGAGCAATGATTTTGAGCGAAACAGTTATAAAAAAAATCTTAACATTAGGAAGAGGTGTATTTGAAGGGCCAACTGTTGATGCTTCTATATCGATATTTGAAAAAGGTGGTCTAAAATCTAGCCAAATATTTTGTTCAAACTTATCTGGAATATTGAATGTGCTTGAGAAAAATCAAGATGTCATATCTTCTGCAATAGCTCAAAGTGAAAAATATGAAATAGATCAAAACAAATTCAAGAAAATTCTTTCATATCCATTCCTATATGATATAAGTGATGAGATTCGAGGCATATTTGCTAAATCACAGTATTTAGGTGTTGATGAGTTAAGTCCTGCTCAAATAAAGCAGGGAATGGCTACTGGAAAGAATGAAATGTTTTTAAAAAAGAAATGGGAAATTCCACAGGAATTAATTGACATTGAATATTTTCCGTATGCAAAAGGTGGTGGATATTCTAAATATGCAAATGACCTTAACGATTATGTATTATGGAAAAATAATGGAAGCGATATAAAAGCATTTAAGGGATCAGTTATTAGAAATGAAAGCTACTATTTTAGAACTGGAATTACTTATAGTGACATAACAAGCGGCAATAATTTTAGTGCTAGGCTATTACCGTCAGGATGTTTATTTGATGTAAAAGGATCTTGTATTTTTTCGGATAAAATAGACAACAGTTACTTGCTGGGATTTATTAACAGTAAATTTGCGAATTACATTCTAAAAAAATTGAACCCGACTCCTTCATTTCAAGTAGGCGATTTGCAAAGAGTACCATATAAAATTCCTTCGGAAGCGTATAAAAAAGAAGTTATCATTAGGACAAATAGAGCGAGAGAATTAAAAGAGTATCTGTTAGGATTTGGTTATTTATCTGATTTTTATCATACCGTAGAAATTTCATACGGATTTGCGCAAGGTGCCGAAACAATATTTGAGGCATATAATCTTTATCTTAGAAAGATAGAAGATGTTGAAAATGAATTATTTGATCTTCAAAAGGAAATTGATCAGCTAATATATAAAATTTATGATTTATCTGAGAATGATATTAAGAGAATTGAAGATGAATTCCCAGACAGGAGTATTAAGAATAAGGGCAACAACGATTTTAAATATGCAGTTATAAATTACCTCAGAGCGATTGTAAAGGATTCAATCAAGAAAAATAATTCAAGACTGTATACTGATGAAGAACTTGTAATAGTAATTAGTCAACATATTGAAAGTGAATTTGTAGATGGATACACTATCATCAATGAAATTGAAGCTATTCTTGAAAAAAGCATACCTGATTTTATACGAGGTGGTGTAAAAATTGGATCATCTGTAACTACTTTTGCAGGCAAAGATAGTAAGGATTATGATGAACCATTGCTGCAACAAAAAGTATTATCTGGTACAGGATCTAATAAACAAATTGTATTTTGGCATCTTTCGCACTTTTTGTTAGAATTTGAAGAAGATAAAAAATATGTAATGCAAAATGAAATACGTCGACTAAGTAATGACGTGTATAGACCACGGTTACAGACCGTAAAAGAAAAACTCCAAGGAAGTGTTTCTGGGGCAGAAAAGAAAGAACTTGAAAAACAAGAAAAATTATTGTCTGAGGCAGTTAAAACATTAGAATCTTGGAAGGTCGTAAATTAAATTACTGGAGGTAGGGATAATCGATGCAATTAGTTGTTGAAACACTGAAAAAAATAATGAAATTGAAAGCGGGTATTATCCCTGCCTATATTTATGATAAAGAAGGTATTTATAATACGTTTGTGGATTCAATAGGACTTGAATTCGACGTCTCAATACTTACAAATGATTCAAAAATTACTCTGCAGAATATTTTAAGAGAAAAGCAATTTAAAAAGAACGTAGTTATTTATAGCCGTTTTAACATTGATATAGACAGTATGGTGGTAGCAAAAAAACTGCAACCTATCGAAATCACTGGAGAGCTAATCTTAAATGCATGTTACCAGACAAAAGAAAAAATAAAAGGTAGTATTTTACTTACTGCAGAGCAAACAAAATTACTATTGAATAATTTCGAAAGTATTGTTAATAGTTTATCTTCTTATGAAAAGATTAATGATGAAATAGTCAAACTCGAACTGGCAAAGTATGTCGTCGGAAGGAAACAGTCAATTAGAGAGTTGATTGTTTCTTATTTTAAAAACGAAATTACATCAGAAAATTTAGAAAATCTTAAGTTGCAAGAACAAGTGAAAATTCATGGTGAAAAGTATTTTGGAATATCTGTTTTAGACTATCCCTGTGGCAATAATCTTGTGGCTAAAATATTAATATCGCTTCATTCTATACGTCATAAGGGAATTGGGGCTGAGTATAATGACTACCTCTTACCTTTAGATGAAGACAGACTTATAAGAGCCTATAATTTTATAAAGTCAAATGAAGAGAGTTTTGTTAATGAAATCAGTGAAACCAATCTGCTCTTTTTAAGGAAAAATGTTGAGGAGATTAGCTATTATATACCAAAGTTATTTGAGAATTTTATTGCTGAAAACATTTCAAATTACAGCAATATTGTTATTGTTAGGGATCGTATTTGGACAATGGACATGAATATGTTGACTGACTTTGTCGATTGTCTTGCTGAATTGGACCACCTGCTTAATCAATATGTATCATTTTCATTTATGACAAATTCAATTGATGAAATACTCAACGAGTACAAAGAAGTTCTGTATAAAATTGATACTAAGTACAGAGAAATATCTGGACTATATGAGTCTTTATCATTCAATTATGATGTATATGTGAAGGTGGAAAAAGCTCAGGTTTATCAAAAAATAACAGATAAATACTTCAATGTTCTATCAAACATTAATAGCAAATACATCAGTGGTTTTGATTTGATAGTATCGGAAAAAAGTAATTCAATAAGGCAAGATGAAGTAATGAAGAGTATTAAGTTTAGAAAAAATACGGTGTTTATTTTTGCTGATGGCTTACGTTATGAGATGGCTAAGCCGCTAAAAAATGACATGGTATGTGAAGAGGTTGTTGATTACAATGTTTATTCTGCTTTACCAACTGAAACAGAAATTGGTATGAATGGGTATTTTATTACTGATGAGAAGTTAAGGTTAAATTCTAAAAACGTATTTGAATTAGTCAAGCAAAATAAAACTATTGTTCAAATAATCAATTGGAGAACGGATAAGCTTGCCGAACTGATTGGTGATTCTGTTATTCCATTTGAAGAGTTTAAGAAGACTAAAGATTACATCGGGAGTGTCATATGTTTTTATAATGATGTCGATAACGCTTTGCACAGCTACAATAGCTTTAAAAAGGTGACTAATTCTGTTATCGATTTAAGAAAGGCTATTCAATACTCAATAGACCGTAATTTTGATGTGATGCTCTTGTCAGACCATGGGTTTATAGATATCGGGAGTAAAATTCAACTTCAAGATAATGAAATCGATAGTGAAAAAAAGAAAAGTAGATATTTAATTCTCAATTCTAATGAAAAGGTCAACACAATGTACTATCAAGATGGCATTAAAATTGCGGATTTTATTGAAATGGAGAACAAAAAAATTTGCTTCATTAACAGCGTAAATTCACTTAGGCAGACAACAAGATATACACATGGTGGAATATCTCTTCAGGAAACGGTAATTACTGCACTTTTATTTAAAGCGAATAAACAAGAAGAAATAAATCGAGCAGAGTTCATTCAAAATGTAGAGGCTTTCAATGAACTTAAAATTGACATAAAAGGCGCTAAAGGCTGTGAATGCAGTGTTTATGTTGGGCCGAAAAAAATCTTCATGTGCATAGTGGAAGAAGATGATTATACAGCAAGAGTACCTATAAGAAATTATAGCAAGGGCGAAGAGTTCTTAATTGTGATAAATAAAGAAGAGCTTATTGAAAAGCGTACGATTAAGAAGTCCGGTATGACAGTAATTGATAAAGATTTGGATATTTTTTAATTGGAGGTTACAAAATGGGCTTGAATGAAAAAGTGCAGCAAGTATTTCAATACAAAGTAGTGACAAAGGGTATTGTTAATAGCCTAAAAAGCAGTATAAAACTGCCAGTTTATGTGTTGGAATATTTAATATCTCAGTATTCAGACAAAGGATTATCAAATGATGAGATCATTGAAAAGGTAAAGGACGTTTTAAATAAGCATTATATCTTACCTGAAGATAAGAACAAGATAAAAGATTCAATAAAAACGGATGGAAGCATAGTTATTATTGATAAACTGCTTGTAGACGTTGATTTGAACAAAGACATGTACATAGGTAGTTTAAATACTGCTGGACTAAAAGACATTTTAGTGGATGACGAATGGGTACGAAAATATAAAGGATTACTTGAAGGTGGGATGTGGGGACTGGTTCGCCTGGAACGAAATGAGGATAGTTCAAAGTTTCCAGTAATGGTTGGGAAATTTAGCCCTATGCAAATATCCACAGATGAAATTGATGAGTATATTTCATCCAGAGTTGAATTTACTAGAGATGAATGGCTCGATCTATTGATTAACAGTATTGGGTTAAATCCCGAAAAATTTGATTTCAGACAAAAACTTTTGATGCTGCTGAGACTCATTCCCCATTGTGAGACCAATTATAACTTAATAGAATTGGGGCCACGAGAAACAGGAAAATCATATACTTACAATGAGTTGTCTCCGTTTAGCTTACTTGTTGCTGGGGGAAAAGCATCAGTTGCTGTCTTATTCTATAATGTTGGAAAAAAAGAAGTTGGTTTGGTAGGTATATGGGATGTAGTAGCATTTGATGAAGTTGCAAACGTCAAATTTGGTGATCCTCAAGGTCCAGCTATGCTTCAAACTTATATGGAATCAGGAAATTTTGCGAGAGATAAAATGCGTATTGAGGGAAAGGCTTCAATGGTATTTGTGGGGAACATAGATAACCCTCTGCAAATATGGGAGCAAGGCGGTAATTTGTTTTCGACATTAGCAGATGAATTACAGACACCAGCATTAATTGATAGATTTCATTACTATCTACCGGGTTGGGAGATTCCAAAAATGAAAACTGACTTTTATTCTAGGGATCTTGGTCTAATCTCGGACTACTTTTCCAAAATACTACATGATTTAAGAAAAAAATCTTATTCTGATTTGATTGATAAGTACTATACATTAGACAAAAGTTTAAGCTCTCGTGACACTAAAGCTATAAGAAAAACAGTTTCGGGGCTCTTAAAGTTGCTGCATCCAGATTTTAATGCGTCTGCTGAAGAAGTTAAAGATTATTTAGAGTTTGCAATGGAAGGTAGAATGAGAGTTAAGGAGCAGTTAAAACGACGAGGTGGACTTGAGTTCTTTGGTACAACGTTTAGATATACAGAAAAAGAAACACAAATAACAAAAAATGTTTTTCTTAAAGAAATGATGAGTGGTATCGGTAACATGGTAGCACCACTTGATGTTGGAGAGATATATACTGTAATTACAAAAGACGACAGAATGTTCCCAATAAAAATTGAAACAAACTATACTAATGGGAATGGGAACTACCAAATAACTGGTAGGCCCTCTGCTGAAGCAAAAGAAACTATTAAAAATATCTACAATTATATAAAAGCTAATGCTACTAATATGGGTGTTTCTAATAAATTGTTTGAACAAACTTATATTGCTCAAATAATTGATGAAAATGGCTCAGGTGGCAACCAAGAAATTGGAGCAGCATTCTACTTAAGCATGATTTCAGATTTTATTAATCGGCCAATAAAATCTAAGACGGTAGTGCTTGGGAGCATGACTGTTAATGGAAATCTGATTAAAACTACTAATTTATATGAAAAGCTCAGTTTCATTGTCGAACAAGGAGCGAAGACAGTATATATTCCTATTTCAAATCAGCCAGATACGATGACAATGCAGCCGGACATCTGGGGCAAATTATCAATACTTTTTTATGCTAGTGCGGAGGACCTTTCGAAGAAAGTATTTGACCTTGAATGATAAAATAAAACTGTTAATAGAGATTTAATAAAATAGTTGTCGCAGGAGATTCATTGTGTTTATATAAGCTGTTTTATATATAAAATAGGCAGAGAAGTTTATAAAAATTCAGAAAAGCTTCTGCATCTCATCATATAACGCTGATGTATATGACACTACTACTGAGGCCGAAGGTGAATAACAAAATAACACATAAGTCAGTAATTATTCTATTCAAAAATGAGGTTTGTTCTATTCAAAAATGAGGTTTTTATTGAATTTCTGTTTATTCTGTAGTATGCTTCAATTAAGTATATTTTTGTGGGGTGATTAGATGAGCGTATGCTATAAGAGGCTATGGACAATGTTGATAGACATGGATTTGAAGAAACGTGATTTGCAAGAGGCTGTGAAACTCAGTCCATCACTTATGCAAAAACTGAATAAAGACCAAAGCGTCACAACTACGACGCTGACACGCATTTGCACAGCACTAAATTGCCGTATTTAAGACATAATAGAGATTGTGCCAGATGGCAAAGGAAGTAAACAATGGCTGATAATAGAATAGAAAAGAGCAAGAGCGTGCAACTTGTAATCAGAAATCAGTTCAGTTAAAATTCACTATAGCAACTGTCCTCCATTGCGAAAACACGGAATATCTTTGGAGGATAAAAGCGTATAATATTTCCGATATATTAAAAAGGAAGGTAAGCCAATATGAAAGCAGATTTGTTTAAAAGGCTTTTTAAGGCTATTTATTCAGAAGATATTGTGTCTTTGAAAAAAATTGCAAATACCATAATCCAAGATGAAAGAGAACTTGGACACGGAAAACTTGCAGATTCACTTGAATATATTAGTGCGTCTGAAAAACCAAGATTCAGCTCTTTTACTGATAAACCTCAAAACAGTAATAGCGCTGGCGTTTCTGCACTACCAACAAGTAAAAGAGATAATTCTCAACTTGTTTCTTTTGTTCCAAGAGAACTTTTGAAACATCATATGGTTTTGCCGACTAATGTCGAGGAACGACTTGAATCTATTGAAAGAGAATATGCTGCAAAAGAGCGTCTTGGAAAATACAATCTTTATCCGAAGAAAAAAATCCTATTGCACGGTTCGCCGGGATGCGGCAAAACACTTAGTGCTGAGCGAATTGCATGGAACTTGGGGTTACCCCTTCTCAAGGTTCGGTTTGATTCTTTACTTTCTTCATATTTCGGTGAATCGGCATCAAATCTTCGTGCTGTTTTTGATTATTGTAAAAAAGAACCTGTTGTTTTGCTCCTCGATGAATGTGATTTCATCGCCAAATCAAGAATAGCAACGCAGGACGTTGGAGAAGTTCCTCGAATTGTAAATATGCTTTTAACGCTACTGGACGAGTACAATGCACCCGGGCTTGTAATTGCGACAACAAACTTAAAGATACAGCTGGACGAAGCCTTGTTTAGACGATTCGATGATGTTATTGAAATTCCAATGCCTGGAATTGAAGAACGCAAGAAACTTTTAAAAATGACTCTATCTGCCATTCCTGTTGATGCAAGTATTAACTTTCACATTCTTGCGGAAAAAATGGAGGGATATTCATATGCAAACATCGTTCTTACAGCGCAGAGAGCGGCAAAGTATAGTATATTGGCAGGTAACAAGAATGTAAATAATGACTACTTTGAGCAAGCCATAGCTGAAGGCTCGAAGTTCTAAACACGGGAGGAAAATCAAATGGCAGGAACAAATGATTTCATTCACTTACCTTTTCCGTTGAAAAAAGCAGGGCTGGCAAGATACCCTCAAACACCTATTCCGGGAAAGCAAGCTACTAACCGTAATAAACAAAACAGACAGGCGCATCGCAATAATATTCACTCACAGGCCCAAGGATTATCTCGCTTTTGGCAAGACAGAAAAGATGTCCGCAATCAACAGAATTTACCTACTATAGCAGGTGGTATACCTTTCCTTCTTGAAATTGAGCCGACAACAGATGTTGAATTTTTAAGGGGTTTGGGGTTTGAGGTTGTTTGTGACATTGAAGAAGGGTTTATTGTCGTATCATCTGACCAAACTGATCTTAACGATTTTTTGCAAAAGGTAGATGGTTTTGTTACAAATGTGCGTGGAACAGGAACTGTAGCAAAAGTTTATGCGTTACATGTCGATGAAGAACGGCTTAAACGTATACTATCAAAAGACTTGTATGAACAATGGAACATTTTGGTTAATGACGAAAATTATACGGTTGAAATTTCCGTTAGTTGTTCCGGGATTTCTTCACCTCCCAATTTGCCCAACAAAAGGCATAATGAATCTGATGCCGATTACAATAATCGAATTATCGAAGCGAAAAACAGATATTTCCAAGAAGTAGATGACCTAATTATGGAGAGACAGCAACAGTTGGAGAATATTATTCACGATTACAATGGAGAGTTTCTTTCATCTTTTATAGAGGATAGCGATACATTTTCTGTTACAGTTAGGATTTTTGGAAGTGCCTTGCGTGACATAGTTTTAAATTATTCATATATCTTTGAAGTTTCATTCAAAGCTGAGATTGTTGCGGAAACTGCTGTTGAGAATACAGAGAACATATCCGACAACCTTACGATAAATGCACCATCACCAGACAGCCCTCTAATTTGTGTTATTGACAGCGGGATTCAAGAAAACCATAGGTATCTTGCACCAGCTATTATTCAAGCGGATTCTGTTAGTTTAATTCCAAATCAAGCGACAGTGAATGATGAGGTTTCTAATGGCGGACACGGAACTCGTGTTGCAGGAGCCATATTGTATCCTAACAACATACCAACAACGGGTAATTATGAACTTCCGTGTTTTATTAGAAACGTTAAGATTTTAGGTGGCAATAACCGTATGTCTGATGAAATAAGTCGTGAAGGCGTAATAGAGACAGTAGTAAAGCAGTTTGCAGTAGATGCCCAAGTAAAAACAAAAATATTCAACCACTCTATTGGTGAACGCAAACCGTTTTATGAATTGAAACATATGTCCTCTT
>NZ_JAWQJF010000082.1:0-8678 GCF_033447055.1 Sedimentibacter sp. | reverse complement strand
AATTTACAATTGTATACAATTCGAAATTTGATGAAAAATTGATGGAAGACGGTTATATTAATGATGATAAAGGTCGGTACTCTAACAGTAACCTTTTTGAATTATACCCTACATTAAACAAAGAAACAAGTTCAATAGTAAGAAGCATAACAAAAGGTGAAGTAGTAATTAAAAAATTTCAAAGAATTGTAGATTTTAAAGGGAATACATATTGCACTCACAATATTACTATTCCTATTGTTATAAAAGGCAAAATAATGGGTGCTATGGAGCTGGTAAAGGATGTAACTACCGTAGATTATATAAATAATGAAGATAGTTATGAAGAAGAAAATAGAGAGTTTACCTCTAATACATTTTTAGACTCCAGTAAAATATCCTTTGAAAATTTCATAACAAGAGACTTAAATATGTTAAAAGTTATCGAACAAGCTAAGATAGCTGCTAAAATACAAAGTCCAACACTTATTTATGGAGAATCAGGAACAGGTAAAGAAGTGTTAGTTCAAGCTATGATCAATTATAGCGGCATATCAAGAAAAAATGTTATTATTCAAAACTGTGCAGCTTTGCCGGATAATTTAATTGAATCAATATTGTTTGGTACATATAAGGGGGCTTATACAGGGGCTGAAAATAGAAAAGGTTTATTTGAGGAAGCGGACAATGGTCTGATATTTTTAGATGAACTCAATTCAATTCCTTATGATGTGCAGGGAAAACTTCTAAGGGTATTGCAAGATGGAAGTTTTAGGCCTGTAGGTTCAAATGAAGAGAAGCATGTAAATGTTAAAATTATAGCTGCTATGAACGTGGAACCTTTAAAAGCAATTGAAGAAAAACAATTAAGAAGTGATTTGTTTTACAGGCTGAGCGGAGGAATGATATACATTCCGTCTCTTAGAGACAGGAAAAAAGATATTAAGTTATTCATAAACCATTATATTAAAGAATATAATAATATTTATGAAAAAAATGCCAAGGGTATATCTAACGAATTGGAAAAATTTTTCATGGAATATAATTGGGGCGGAAATGTAAGGGAACTAAAACATATTATAGAATCAATGATTGGCGTAACTGATAGAAAAATTTTAGATGTACAGCAATTGCCTGCATACTTGTATAATCGTGTATATAAGATTAAAGAAAATGATAAAGTAATCACAAACGGAGAACCTGTTTACAATTTGGAAGCATATAATTTAAAAAATATATTGAAAAAAAAAGAAATTGAAACTATAAAAAAAGTGTTGGAAATAACAAGAGGAAATAAAACAAAGGCAGGGGAAATTTTAGGAATACCTAGACAAACTTTAAAATATAAGATGGATAAGTTTGATATAAAATAAATAAAACGACAAATACTTGTCGGTAGCATCTATAACGACAATTATCTGTCGTTTTTAACAAAAAAACCGACAGATAATTGTCTTTTTTTTGATGCGGAAAATGTATGCAATAAAATATATTGAAATTTTAACTTTTTATTTTTGGCATGATAATTGCTTTAAATAATATTAAGTTAAAAATATTTTAAATTAAATGCAATTATTTTGTTTTATTGAGCAGGATTAATGCAAAAGTATATTTTATTGGAGGATGTTTAAGATGAAAGTAGCAGTATTAGGATCAGGCAACGGAGCACATGCGGTTGCATTTGAATGGGGTAGAGCAGGCCATGATATATATATGTTTGACTTTGAAGAATTCCCAAAAGCTATTGCAGCAATCAATAAAGCTGGAGGCATATATTCAGAAGGTGAGATGGAAGGCTTTCAAAAAATAGAATATGCAGGCAGTGACATTTCAAAAGTTGTAAAATATGCGGATCTGATTTTTGCCGTGGGTCCTGCTTATAGCACTGAACCTTTTGGAAAAGCATGCAAACCATATGTTAAACCTGGACAAAAATATGTAATATGCCCAAGCTCATGCTGCGGAAGCATCGTATTTAAAAATGCTTTAGGTATTGATATAAAAGATGAATCAGTAATTATTGCAGAAACTTCTACATTGCCGTATGCTGTAAGAATAATTGGTGATGCAAAAATTGCCGTATACAACAGATTAAAAGGCGGATATTCTGTAGCTGCACTGCCAGCTAAATATACAAAGGAAATATTTGATATTTTAGTAAGAGTATTTGACAAAATCAATATGGCTGAAAACGTATTGAAAACAACTCTTGCAAATGCAAATCCGGTAATTCATCCTGCTGTTTCATTGTTAAACGCTGCCTTAATAGAGAGAACTCATGGAGACTTTTTATTCTATGAAGAAGGTGTTACAACTTCTGTGGGTAGATTAATAAAGGCAGTTGACGATGAAAGAATTGCAATAGGAAAACAATTGGGAGTTACTGTTGTTCCAGATCCTGAACTTGGTATGCAACAAGGTTATCAGGCAGAGGCAACTTATGACATCGGATACTCAAAGGCACCTGGATTTTTAGGTATTAAAGCCCAGCCAACGCTTAATTACAGATATTTTAACGAAGATGCAGGTTTTGGTTTAGTGTTTCTAATCGATCTTGCAAAACAAATCGGTGTAAAAACACCTGTCATGGATTCAGTTTTAAAAATAGTATCAATTGTAATGGAAAGAGACTATAAAGCAGAAAAAGCAAGAACAATGGAAAAATTAGGTCTAGAAAAATACAGTTTGGAAGAATTAAAAGAAATATTATAGTCAGAAGCTAACAAGAAATATGTATATGTATTTATGAATATAAAATTATTTAAAACTTAAATAAGAAAGAAAAAATCATTTCGAAGTTAAATATAGATTTTTATATTGATATTTTATTCGTGATTATGTAAGATTTGCAATAATATAGTAATGATAGAAATAATCAATATTAATTTTTAAATCAGGAGGTATAACGAATGATTAAATACGTTGCAAAAAGATTATTACTTCTTATTCCAATATTAATTGGTGTTGCTTTCATTATCTTTACTATTATGGAATTTACTCCTGGCGACCCGGCAATTAGAATTTTAGGGATTGAAGCCCCTCGAGAAGCATTAGAACAGTTGAGAGAACAGTTAGGGTTAAACAGACCGTTTTTCACACGTTTTTTTGACTATATATTTAAAATTGTAACACAACTTGATTTTGGAATATCATGGAGAACAAAAAATCCGGTTTTTTATGATATTATGCCAAGAATACCAGTCAGTGTAACACTGGCTTTCCTTGGAATTGTTTTCGCAACAATAATAGGTATTCCTTTAGGTGTTTTGTCAGCAGTAAAACAGTACTCTCCAAGTGATAACATCTTAAGGGTGGTTTCAACGATATTGGTTGCAGTTCCTACATTCTGGTTAGCAATGTTACTAATATTGTTATTTTCTTCCTATTTGGCATGGCTTCCATCAAGTGGAGTAGCATCTTGGAAAAGTTATATTATGCCAGTTATAACCTGTGGAGGTCCATATGGCTGTGCAATTCTGAGGATGACTCGTTCTACAATGCTTGAAGAGATAAGACAAGATTATGTTAGAACAGCAAGAGCAAAGGGAGTACCAAATAATATAATTACTTACAAGCATGCGTTGAAAAATGCGTTATTGCCAGTTGTTACAACTATTGGACAAAACTTTGGAGCCATACTTGGTGGATCTGTTGTAGCTGAAAGCGTTTTTTCGTTACCTGGAATAGGCTCACTTGTTATTTTGGGTATAAAATCAAAAGATACGCCAACTGTTATTGCCAGTGTCCTTTTGATAGCTTTCTACTTTGCAATTATAATGCTTTTCGTTGACTTGGTATATGCATTCATAGATCCTCGCATTAAAGCAAAGTACTCAAAAGTAAATTAGGAGGAGATATGATGAATAAAGTTATTAATAAAGATACAGCAAAAGAAAACGTTACAAAGAAGCGTTCAACTGAGATTTGGAAGAGAATGTTGAGGGACAAAAGCAGTGTGGCTAGTTTAATTTTTATATTTCTCCTTATAATAGTAGCAATTTTTGCAAATGTCTTGATTGATAAAGATTTAGTAACAGCTCAAAATGTTGCTGAGCGTATTCAAGGACCATCTCTAGCACATTGGTTTGGTACTGATCTTTATGGACGAGATATTTTTGCCCGCGTTATATATGGATCACGTGTTTCATTAAGCATAGGAATATTTACAGTAATTATATCAACTATTATTGGTGGACTTCTTGGAGCTATTGCTGCATATTTTGGGGGTAGAATAGATGATATAATAATGCGTATTTCAGATATCTTTTTAGCTATTCCAGAACAGCTCTTAGCGATGTGTGTTGTTGCAGCTATGGGGGCAACACCTATAAGTGTTATTGCAGCATTAAGCGTAGCGGTTATACCTAATAGATGCAGACTTGTTAGGTCTACTGTGTTAAGTATAGTAGACACTCAGTATGTGGAGGCAGCACGAGCTTGTGGCATGAAGGACATTGGAATTATTGTTAAAGAGATTATGCCAAATACTCTCGGGCCTATTATAGTTGTTTCTACACAGGGGATAGCAAGCATAATGCTTACTGCTTCAAGCCTAAGCTATCTTGGGGTAGGAATACAGCCTCCTACTCCTGAGTGGGGTGCAATTATTTTTGAAGCAAGGGAATTTCTCCGTATTGCGCCATATATGTGTGTCCTACCTGGAATTGTCATTGTGTTAACTGCCCTTGCCTTTAATTTAGTTGGAGATGGATTAAGAGACGCACTAGATCCAAGGCTTAAGGACTGATAATAATAAGAAACAAAGGAGATAATGAAATGAATGAGGAATTGATTAGGGTAGAAAACCTTAAAGTAATATATAAGACGACGGATGAAATAGTGCAGGCTGTAAATGGAATAAGCTTCACCTTAAATAAGGGTGAAACTATTGGTCTAGTAGGAGAAACTGGAGCTGGGAAAACAACAACTGCATTAGGAATAATGAGGTTACTTCCTGAGAGGACTGGTAAGATTATTTCAGGAAGTATAACTTTTGAAGGTAATAATCTTTTAGAATTATCAGATGAAGAAATGCGATTGAAAATACGTGGCGAAAAAATTGCAATGATATTCCAAGATCCAATGACAGCTTTAAACCCGGTTATGACGGTGGGAGAACAAATAGCAGAAGCTATTCGTTATCATTCTGAGAAAATAAATGAATCAGAAATCGGAAAACGTGTTGATGAAGTTCTGGAATTGGTTGGAATTTCATCATCAAGAAAGCATGAATATCCTCATCAGTTTTCTGGCGGGATGAAGCAACGCGTTGTAATAGCTATTGCGCTATCTTGTGAGCCTGATCTTTTAATAGCTGATGAACCTACTACAGCCCTGGATGTAACTATTCAGGCACAGGTTCTTGCAATGATGGGTGATTTACGTGACCGTCTTAAAACTGCAATGATTTTGATTACACATGACCTTGGGGTTGTTGCACAGATTTGTGATAAGGTTGCAGTTATGTACGCTGGGGAACTTATTGAAGTTGGAATGCTAGAAGATATTTTTGTAAGTAAAGAACATCACCCTTACACTATTGGACTTTTTGGTGCAATTCCAAATTTAGAGGAGGATTCTGATAGGCTTTCACCAATCGTTGGTCTCATGCCTGATCCTGCAAAACTACCAAGAGGTTGTAATTTTCAAGACCGTTGCCCATATTGCATGGATGTTTGCAAAGAGAATAATCCAAAAGTATATGTAAATGGAACCCATAACATCGCCTGTCACCTATTTTCGGAAAAGCAGTTGTGGAAAGGAGATAATTATGAGTAAAATTAGTAATGATTCCCCCTTGATTGAATTAAAGCATCTTAAAAAGTATTATAGTATTGGTAAAAGTAAAAAACTTCATGCTGTTGATGACATAAACGCAAAAATTAGTAAGGGTACAACTCTAGGCGTAGTCGGCGAATCAGGATGTGGAAAAACAACACTTGGACGTACACTTTTAAAATTAATTGAACCAACTTCAGGTGAAATATTATTTGAAGGAGAAGATATAGCAAAACTAAACAACAACCAAATGAGAAAATACAGAAAGTCAATGCAGATAATTTTTCAAGATCCATATTCAAGTTTGAATCCTAGAAAATCTGTATATGAAACTATTGCTACTCCACTAATCGTCAATAAAGTGTTTGATAATAAAAATGATATGGAAAAACGAGTAAAAGAAGTTATGGATATTTGTGGTTTGCCAACTAGACTTACAAATTCTTTTCCTCATGAACTAGATGGGGGACGTCGTCAACGTATTTGTATAGCAAGGGCTTTAGCTCTTAAACCAAAATTCATTGTTTGTGATGAACCTGTTTCAGCTTTGGATGTTTCTATTCAAGCTCAAATTTTGAATTTGCTAATGGACCTACAGGATGAGATGGGTCTTGCGTATATGTTTATAACCCATGACTTGTCGGTAGTTAAACATATTTCAGATGAAATAATGGTAATGTATTTGGGAATGTGTATAGAAAAAGCTCCGTCAAAGGAAATATTTAAAAATCCTATTCATCCATACACACGTGCACTACTCTCTGCAATACCGGTGCCTAATATTTCTTCACGTACAAGAAAAATTGAAGTTGTACGTGGTGAATTGACTAGTCCAATAGATCCTGTGCCAGGATGCAGATTTGCTCCAAGATGCGAATATAGTCAGCCACAATGTACAGGTAAAAATATGGAATTAAACGAAATTTCACCAAATCATTTCGTGGCATGCCCCGTTATGGAGAAAATGCTTGGTAAATAAAATCATAATATTTAACAGATCTGAAACACTAATGTGTTTTGCATATAAAAAAGGAGGAAATAAAATATGAAAAATAAAAAATTTTTAGCGATGTTGTTATCTTTAGTGATGATTATGTCTGTATTATCAGGTTGTAGTGGGGCAACTACAGGTGGCAGTGTAGCTGATTCTGTAACTGACCCTGCAAACAGACCAGTTGTTGTATATGTTGCTGATATATTCAACACATTGAATCCGTTTGACACTGGAGCATTTTCGGATTCATATGTATTCAATCAGGTATATGAAACACTTGCCAAGGTTGATGATCAAGGAAATCCACAACCATATCTTGCAGAGTCTTGGGAAATAAGTGATGATGCTCTTACGTATACACTACAATTAGTAAAAGATGCTAAATTTCAAAACGGCGAAACTTTAAAAGCTTCAGATGTTGTTTTCACTTATGAGTATGCAAAACAATTTGCCGCTAAAAATGCATATTATGCAATGGTAAAGAGTGTTGAAGCATTAGATGATTATACAGTTAAAATTACACTTGATAAACCAACACCGCTGTTCCTTTCTCACACTCAGCAATTGCCTATAGTAAATGAGAAATTTGTTAAAGAAAATAACAATGACATTTCTAAGGTAGCTTGTGGTACTGGTGCTTATACGATTGTATCTTATGATCCTGCTGTTAAAGTTATGCTTACAAGAAACGATGACTATCGTCTTGGAGCAGCTAGTATTAAAGATGTTGAATTGCGTTACGTGAGTGATGCATCATCTGCAGTTGTATCTCTTGAGTCAGGTGAAATAAATTTTATGTCTGTACCTCCAGTAATGGCTACAACTTTGGAAGATAATGCAAATTTTACAAGTCAAAAAACATTGCCTCTATATACTGCAGTTATAGCAATGAATACTAAAGTTAAACCTTTTGACAATAAAGTTATACGTCAGGCTTTTTCATACGCTTGCGACAAACAGAGCATTATAGATATTGCATATGAAGGATTTGGAACAGTTGCTAGGCTACAAGCTTACACAAACAGTTTTGGTGTTGATTTTACAGGCGCTCCGGATTTTTCATACAATCCTGAAAAAGCTAAAGAACTGTTGGCACAGGCAGGATATCCAGATGGCCTGAACCTTACTAAGGAATTTGGAATTAAATTATTGACTATTCCTGGAACATTCCACGAAAAAGTAGGTCAAGTATTCCAAAAGAATCTTGCTGACATTGGCGTTGTAGTAGAACTTCAAAACACTCAGACTCCAGATGAAGATGTTGAAAGCGGAAATTTCGCAATCATGAATCAGGGAGCAACTTACCGCTCTGATTTTTCTTACAATGAATGCAACTACGGAGTAATAGGTATAGGCGGAAACAACTATTCACAAATGAATGAACCATACGTTGACGAAATGTTTGCTAAAGGTGCTGCTGAAACTGATCCAGAAGCAAGAAAAGCTATATACAAAGAGCTAATTAACTTCTTAATAGACTATTGCCCTGGTATTCCGGTTTTCCATAAACAAGAAATTTATTTCTGGAGTAGCGGCTTGAATGCATCTGCACATGACTCAGGAATGTTCCCATTCTTTGTATATGAGTGGAGCTGGAAGTAAAATGCATTAAAAGTTTAAAAGATTATATTTTAAATGTGGTGTTTATAAAAACGCCACATTTATTTTCTTGAATTTTTCTGTTTGTTCAAATACTGCAATTAAAATATACTTGTATTTTTACCAAGTATAGAGAATACATAGATTTATTTACATGAATCATAAAAAAATGGCAGATTTTATTCTGCCATTTACTTTATCCGTTTATTTTACAATCATCAATTCAGTTTTGCCTTCATCATTTACGGTAACAGTTACTGAGCTGTTTTCTATTAAATTTCCTCTTAAATACGCTTCGGATATTTCATCTTCAATATATTTTTGAATT
>NZ_JAWQJF010000081.1:0-19499 GCF_033447055.1 Sedimentibacter sp. | reverse complement strand
GGAAAGCATGCTTAATTTGAACGGAATAGCTGCACAATTTAAGCGGAAGTAATGCACAATTTAGCCGGCTTAGGTGCACTATAAAAACGTAATATTCACTTACTGCTGTTTCACTAAAGTTAGCATAGCAGTACTTACATCCGTGTTTACATGTGTTATAGGCTCCTATATCAATACTTTCTACACAACCACACTCTTTGCGTTGGTTTTTATCCTTTGGTATGTTTATTTCCTGTCCTACTATTTTTGAAATTAATCTATCATCAATACATTTTGCATGTTCTACACCAATGCTTGATAGGTCAATTGTTTCGGAACAGGAGCTTATTTTTATATTATAACTCATTGCTATATCGGCAAATTTTTTAGCTATTTCTAGCATAGTTTCTTCTGTGGCTAAACTATAATTTATTTGCTCCATATTGCGTTCTGTCTTTTTATATATATCTACAAAACTTATAATGCAGGAATCTGTACACCCTTCCAACTTTTTACATATGTAATTAAAATATTTATAATGATAATTAAAGTCTATAGTATCAGTTATTATGATAGGGTCATATCGCCATATAGTTTTTTCCTTACCTATTCTTTTTGAAAGCTTTATAAAAGAATCTATTATAATATTTTTTGAAGGTACATTTTGTTCAATTTCCTTGTTATATGGATTAATTGTAACTTGAAAATAATATTTATAATCCTTAAGCAAATCCAATTTATCTGATATTATAGTAGGGTTTTTAGTCCAAAAAACAATACAATCTATGACTGTTGGAGACAACAATATTTTACTTACTTGGTGGTAATTCATTGGATTGCGCACCAAGACATATCCTTCTTTTAATCGATTAAAAAACCAATCACTGTAAAATGCAGGTATATCGGTTCTTCTGCTAACACTTAGAATCAAAATATTTCCTCCTTAGTATTCGATTCGTATCTTTGTATTTGGGTTAATTCCCAGATTTATTTCATTATTATTTAGTTTTACTTCTACCCCTCTAAGCCTTATTCTTTCTGCTGATATTAAAGGAATTGTAAATCCAGACTTTATAAGTAAACTATTTGATACTCTTATCCAAACAGAATTAAAATTGTCACAAGAGCAGGTTCCATCACAAAGAGCAATACTAACATTATCTGAATGTTTGTCATAAATAACGGTTCTAATCATAGCAATTACATTTATCTTTTTCTCATTATATTTTTTTATATCTGCCAATTTTACAAAGTTTTTCTGGTTATTGATAATTTCATATTTCTTTTTGTGATCTTTTCTATAGATTATATAATTGAATGGTATATCTTTACGCTTTCCTTTTGACAATCCATGTTTTATAAGAAACTTGTAAATTTTAGGCAACTCCCAATAGCTTCTTACCATGCTAAAACAAGAGCAGTCGTAATACGTTTTATTTTCCCATATTCCTATACATGGAGAATAAATGTCCAAAATATTGTTATTTATAATTTCATTTCTCATTAGCTTGAGCTTTCTACAGTTTTCATTATCTCCAGGCTCAATTATAATAATAGAGCCATCATCTAATAAGTGATTTTTAAGGTTACTTATTATATCATATCCATAAATCTGATTTTTGCCCTCATTATTTGTTATAAAATTACTCATGATTACCATATCAAAATTACCTAAGCTATCATATTTACTGTCCTCAGTTATATCTTCAATTATACATTTTTCTACTAGAACATTAAGATTTGCCGGAAGTTGATTTTTAATCATGTTTATAAGTTTATTTGCTATTTTTAAAAATTCTGTTTCTTTCTCAATTAAAGTAAAATTTAATGTAAACAAAATGTCATTAAAACAATTCGCTAAAGATTTATAGTATTCAATAATTCCAATAGGCACTGATCCTGGACCTGTTCCTATATCCAATATCTTCAGTTCTGCCTTTAACAGATCCTTTGTTTGCAAATCAAGAAGCGGTTTCCATATCTTAAAAATATTTGCAGGTAAATAATAAAGCAAATACGACAGATACTTATCTTTATAACTTATTTTTGATTTACATCCATACATTTCATCTATTGAAGATATTTCTCTTTTGATAAAACATGTTGGAAGATTATTTAAATATTCCTCTGCTGTAAAATACTCATTAGTACCAATACCAATTTGCTCAGATATAATTTTTAAAATATATAACTCAATGTATTCAGGAAATTTTCTTTTTTCTTTAAAAAAGGAAAGCACTGTTTCAAATTCACATTCTTCACTTATTAAGGTATTATCGATTACATCAACTTTCATAAAATCATTCCTCTAAATATGATAAGCAATTTAATAATGATTTTGTTGTATCTACAGCCAAATTATATTTATTTTCATTTGCTTGATTAAGTGCTTTTTCAGCTTTAATATGCTTGTCAGGAAAATCAGAAAGCATCATGGCAGTTGCATATGTATTTATCGCATAGGCATCTTGGATTCTTTCAGTTAATAAAATAGCTTTACTAAAATCCTTATGCAATATATAGTACCATGCCAACTTATCAGCTATAAAATTCTTATTCTTGCCTAAATTTTTAGCAATTTTATAAGCTATATTAAAGTATAATTCTGACAGAGTTCCATATTTCTCAGCAGTATCGCTATTTCTCCCAAGCACCATATTTATATAATAATAATTCAAATATACTAATCCCATACGATAATATTTATCAGAAGGCGATTCCGCCCATCTTTGTGAAGACTTCAATAATTCATTGTAATCATAGGCATCTTCAATATTAATGGTTGTTTCTGCTTGTATACATTCTTTAAATAATTTATGTGATTTTGACAAATATTCCTTATCCGCAACATTTAAAGCAAATTCTATATCACTTTTTATTAATAGGCTAATAGCATAATCATATTTATTTAGTATATTTATTTTTTCTAAATAGTATGTTCCAAGGTTATAAAGTGATTTTACATATTCGTTTTTATTGTAACTCTTGCTTTTGTAATCTTTCATGCTATTGTAAGCATCAATTACAGTAATAAAGCACTTTCCCAACGTGTTTTCTAATTTTTCAAGCTCATTAAAAGTTTCCTTAGTCCATTCTTTTTGATTAAATTTAAATATATTTGTATAATCTGATACTATCTTACCCTTCCTGTAATTATCCTTAATGTTTTTAGGATGTATGTTTAATGATATATCAAACCAATTAACAGCTTCTTTAAATTCTTCTTGTTTGTTGCCATCTTTTCTTCCCTTCTGTTTTTTTAATTCATTAAAGTTTTGATAATGTCTGTAGGCAACTGCAGAACTATATTGCGAATTGCCAGGCTCTAATTCGTAACAACGTTTATATATCTTAATGCTTAAATCACGATACCTTTTAATAAAAGATAGATGGCCTTTGTCTTTTTCTTTACCGTTTTGTAATTCTCCAAGCTTGCTGCATGCAAATCCAATTTCATAAAGCTCATTTGAATTATTCTAAACTTCTATGTTTTTAGAAAGCTCTTCAAGTGGTTCATACATATTGCAAGTTGAAATCCAATCACTATTCTTTTTGTTTTCTTCTACTCTGGACAAATTATTATAGCTCTTGGTCCTGCTTGAAGTTCCCTTTCTTATATTATCAAAGCTATTATCATCAGTAATGCAGATAATTGGAAAAAATCCTGTTTTCTTATTGACCCATTCACGCTCTATGGCAAACCTATACAACCTTTTGTTAATCTTCTCAGAATCTTCATCTAACTCTATGGTAGGATCGAATTCTATGATAATTTGATCTTCATTTAAATCTATTTTACGGATGTCTACTATGTAACAGTTTAAAGGATTGTTAGCTTTTCCTTTAAAATATACAATACCTTTATCTATATTTTTTGACTCTTCAGAATAATTAGGAAACACATTTTTAAATTCTTTTAATTGATTGCCAAATAACTTTATTATTTTTCTGTTCAAATCTTCTTTTTTAAATAAAGCTATAAATATTTTCATAATTCCCCCCATAGATTTTAATGAAAATTTTTCATAATAGACCTTCAAATATTATGCATATGCTTCTTTGCTATAACTAAAAAAGTTATTTAAAAGCAATTTATATATCTCATCAGATCTACAATATTTTATATGAGCCAATTTGTTTCTTACATCATGCAAAAAATGTATATCTTCATAATCCTGACGGCTTATCAATAATCTGTTTTCTCCATATTCTTCGCATTTGTTTGATAACATGTAAATAATTGTTCCTAATTCAACTTCGTAAGGATTTTGAATTATTTCCCCAAATTGCATAACCGGCAAGCAATCCTTTATCAACTCCTCATATTTACTTGCAAAATTAACTCTTGCTACTTCTACTAACGGAAAAGCTATTTGAATTTGTGCTTTCCATATTTTATAAAGTAACTCCATATCTGTTATATTAGAATATTTTCTAAAGCTGTTGGCAATATCATCTTTATAAAAATCTGTATTATTGATAAATTCAACAATCAGCTCTACGTCCATACCACATAAGCTGTCTGCCAAGTATGTGATATATTGGTGTACAAGCTGTTCATTAGAACTTTCTGAAGCAATTATTGAGGAAAACAAATGCGCATCATATATTGTAACAAAATCAGAATATTTTAAGACGTCTATTGTTGCTGTCCTATTGAATTCCTCAGTTGTTTCCAAAATGAATATGCCTTCATCTTTATTATTGCTTTTATATTTTCGAAAAAATGTCAACCATTTTGACAGCGAAGCACTTGTAGTATTTTTTATCCATAAAATTTTATTACATAATACCTTTTTATCTTTTAGATATTTTTCGATAGTTGTATTATGACAATAATATGCATAGGATGATTTTATATTTTCTTCAGCAAAGTTTTGCAACAAATAATTTCCTGCGTCTTGACAACAATCCATAGAATCATCTATAATTTCAAACCACTTGCCATTATTTATATTGTTTCTTATAATAACATCTCTTAACTCATACTCCCAAGGTAAATTATCAGGAACACATAACATTGTACATAGTTCATTGTCTATGTTTTTCATTATCTCGTCTGTAAAGTGCTTTGGGCCTGTTATATGCTCCCACCATATTTCATAATATTCTCTCATTTTCAATATCTCCATATGTAGCAGAAAGTATATAGTTTTCTACATCATCTTTTGATCCTAGCATTTCCAAGAAGCTGTTTCTTCTTAGCCTATAATATTTTGTTCCTGGCTTGTTCCATAAAATCCCCATATCTACCATTTCTGAAAGTAAGACTTCAAATTCTGTATCCTTCATGGTTCCTGTTAATTGAAGATTTTCACAATTTTTTATTTCTTCAATATGAAAACCTAGAGGATGAATTGTATTCTCACTAATATCCTGGTAGCTAAGGTATGCTATTATATTAGCTATAAGCTGATATCTGTCATCAAGAGATAAGGTTGCTTTAAAGAATGTTTTTATTCCTTCATTTAAATCAGTGGTAAAAATAAGTTTTCTTAAATGCTCTTCACTAATTACAAATGGAGGATTATTCTCTGTAGCACCATAATATACCTTATAGTTTTCAGAAATTGATTCAACCAGTTTATAGCAAAACATATGTAATAAGCCAGGATAATAATTCGTATTTGCCATAATTAGTGATAGCTGCTTTTTACCTTCATCATCTTGGAAGCGAAAGCCTAAATAATCAAGAGGTCGTGCTAATAGATTTCTTGCGTCAGCAGTTGAAAAAGGTTTAATGCATAATGGAGTTCCAAGGTGTATTATAACACTGTTGTTTTTATTGTGTGCCACCTTGTGAAGGCCTGCAAAAACAACCTTAAATCTATTTGGATAGGCATCTCGAAGCTTTTTAATCGGTTTTAGCTCCTCATAATCACCTGTGGATATATCTGAAAAAAAGTCATCTGCTTCATCAATAAAAATCTGCAGTTCAGATATTTCTCCAGATGATAAGCTGTTTTCTATAACATTGCATAATTCTTCTGAATTAGAGCATGTTTTATTAATAATATTTTGCTCCTTTAGCTTTTCGGAAATATCTAGAATAGCTTCTTTAGAATCGCATTTTTTTATATCCACATACAAGGCGTGTTTCTTTTGGGAAGGATTATTCGCCAAGCTACATGCACGTTTCAATAATGCTGTTTTACCAAGCTGTCTGCCCCCATAGACTAGACAAGCTCCATTATAATCTCTTATGTTATGAAGCTCTGCTTTTCTTCCAAAAAACATTTCGTCTGCAACAACTCCTGCTCCCTGCACATATGGTTGGCAGTATGTATAAGGCATGGTACATTTAAGCAATGAGGATAACCACTTAGAGCTGTCTAGAGTAGCAAGATAAAGCATTAATGCCCTGTCTATTATTATAAAAGAATTGATGCTATGGATTTCTGATTTTAAAAGCTCAGCTAATTGTCTTCTCTCATTAAGTGAAAAAGCAGCATCTACTAACACAAATGTACAGCTTGAAAGTTTTAGGGTTTCATCTATAAATATTTCCTTTAATGCATTAGGACTAGAGTATGTCCTTCCAAACAAGCATAAGACACTGACTGTATCGCTAATTTGAGTGCCAAACTTAGCTATGGGATGAGTATAGTCTTCAAGATTTTTTAATTTGGGAACAATTTTCACATTAAGTAGCTCACATTTTTTATAGCTACTATCAGCCATAATATCTGATATAGTAAACCCAAACTTCCCAAGAAGCCTTTTAACATCACTCATTAATGACTTAGAATCTCTGCTTTTTGGCCAGCTTTCAAGTAATTGCTTGGAATTGTTTTTTTGTCCTTGACTAAAGCTACGTATTTTTGGTTCTATTCCTTTTTCAGCCCATTTAACAAGAACATTTTCTTGGAAGTTATTTCTGCAAAGGTTAAAAAAGAAATTATAATTTTCAATAAACCTGTCATGATAATCAGATTCTGTATCCATTACTGATTCATTATTCAACTCGTTAATTAGTGATAAATCTCCTTGCTCAAGGCGATTTATATATTCTTCTGCTACAGTAAAGTTTTGTTCTTCTAAGTTTTTATTGATTGCTTCTATTACTGATTTATCAATATTGTCTAGATTATTTAATAAGCTATCTGTCTTGATTAATAGAGCATCTTTACGATTTTCTGAGCAACTATTTATATGCTCTCTAAGCACATTCAAAAATAACCTGTGATTTGCAAAATCACCAATTGCAATTAAATCCTCGCTAAAATCATTTATTGCTCTTAGTATATCCTCTTTGTCGCTTTCCTCTATACGGCCATATGCATATGCCAACTCAAGTTCACTTTCTAATTTTTCTCTCTCTAAGATAGAATCATTCTGTGCTTGTTTAATAGCATTTGAATAATCAATTACTTCTAAGCCGTCTTTTTCATGTAAGTATTGGCAAATACATGTTGCTGTGTTGTAATTGTTAAACCATTCAATTTTATCTGCAGAATCTATTAAGTATAAGGCCTCTTTGTATTCAACTTTTTCAGAATTAACATGTGCAATCATGCGGCACCAAGGCTCAAATCCCTTAATTGACTGGGTATTTTTATTTAATATAGGCTTGTAATCACTATCCAAGCTAATAAAATGAGATTTCGTAAATTCTATATAATCCCACTTATCATTGTAAGATTTGTAATCCTGCAAATACTCTCTCATTTTTTCCATAGAAGACTTTAACACGCATAAACCAGCTTTAATATAATCATCCTGGTCTTCTTTTACCAGTTCAATTTCTGCGCTTGCCGATAAAAGCTTTGAAATCAACCTATTTTTTAGATTTTCCAGTTGGTGATTATTTTTAATCACATTATCATTGGTATTATCATTTATAACTAACCATTGAGATATAATATCTAATCTCTTTTTAATGTTAGTAAACACCAAATTTCTTACTTCATGCTGAAGCTTTTCTGGTTTTCTAAAAGAAGTCTTTTTTATAACCAAGTTGTACCAATGTTCATCAATATATTTTTCTATTTTTTTGTTAGATGAAGTAATGGTATCGTCTAGTCCTTCATCAAATAAGTTAAATATATCTCGAACAAAATCAATGCTTTTCAAATCTGATTGAGAAATAATATTCATACACTTACCTAATTCACTTGAACTGTCAAAACAACCTTTATACATTTCTGGTACACCAATCATTTTAATTGTTGGTGTTTTAAATGTTATCATGCCTTTTGCTTGTTTTTGCAGTTCTTCATTTGCAATCTTATTTTGTTTATCATGAACGAAAGAAGATACAACAGAATTAGTAAAGCCTATGGGAGAATAATTACCTACCTCAAACAATATTTCAAATACTGATTTTACTGCTGGATATTTAATATTGTTTTCAACTTCAGCAAGAATGCTATCCTTATAGCTATATAACAAATGGTCATGAGGAACATCCGGAACAAGCAAAGCCCAAGCAAATGTACTTAGTCTTAATATCTTAAGCATATTATTGGGTATGTCTAATACAACTTCTACTTCTTTATTGTCAAGGCCTCCGATTGTATTGCTGCTGTATTGATGATTATCAATGGACATGTTGGTTGCATATAATAACCGATTATAAAAAACTTTATAGTTTGTATTAGGAATAAATGATAGTGTCTTTGCCAAAGCAATTGCTTCTGCTAATCTCTCTTCATTAAGAAGCTTTATGACAGAGAATATATCACATTTATATGATTCTAGATTAAGTTCAGGTTTACTTGTTACAGCTATTAAGACTTCTGTATTATTATTTGCATCTTTGTCATTAATTTTTTCTGTTTTCTTTGCTGAATCACTTTCGTTATCACTTGTTTTAGTATCAATATTCTCTTTTGGCAAATCATTTATAAAATCGAAATTGTTTATATCTAAAGATTCATAAGATGGCTGTATTATAGCATCCGGAGTTATAACATCAAGAACAATATCCTCTGTAAATGTTTCTAATACTTTTAAAATACTTTTAAAATCATAGAAATTTCCATCCATTCCCATTATAGATACTTCATTACTTTCATTTGGAAAATCTATATAAAAAAGTTTTCTTTTTTCTAGAACTTGAATACTATCTGCTAAGTCTATATTATCCTCTGAAATGCATAAAACGATATCTATATTATTAAGTATTGAAGCTAGTTCGTCATTATTTAATTTAGAACAAACAGAAGCTTCCAAAACCAAAATATTTAATTTACTGTTAAATACGTTGTTATTAACTATTATTTCAGCATATGGCAGTTTATTTGCAGATATTTCTTTATTAAAAATTCTGTATGAATCAGTAAATTCACTTTTGTTCAGCTCTACTTCATATATAAATAATGTAATATCATTTAACTTGGCGATTTTCTTTATAAGGTCTTCCTTACTGCGAAAATCATAATCAGTTGTAAATAAGCTTGGTTTTTCAAATTCACTTTTCAAAAGACTGCCTAATTTCCTTAAATCATTCCAACTATCTTTACGTTCAAATATTTGCAACCCTCGTCTAGACAAACAGTAGCATTTTTCAGTTGTGATATTATTTATAATCTCAGTCAAATAACCCTCTTTTTTCAAAAACCCAATTATGCTGTTAACTTTAATATCATCATAATTTTTAAATATATATCTATCTATTTGGTTTTCTGTTAATACCTTAAACCATACTAAATAATATAAAAACTTAGATATTAATACTCTATTGCCATTTTGCATTTCTCTTTTAAATGCACTTACACTGAAAGGCTTACCTATTTTCTGTGTGTTATATGAATATTGGTTTACTGTTTCATCAAGTCCATTAGAATTATCAGTATTTGTTTCTATTTGATTTCTTTCTTGAATATATTCCTGTACATTCTCTACATCTTCTTGTTTATTTACTTGTACTACTTGTCTATTATCTTGTTCTTCTTGATTATCTTCTTCAAACCCCTTGATATTGTTATTACCGGTTAATTCTTGATTATCTACATCTGCATACTCTGAGTTTAATTCTCTGGCCTTATAGAATGACTTTGAATATAACATTCTTGGCATTGGCTTAGGAAATGCTCTCTCAATTATCTCTTCTTGTTCTATTGTTATATCATTAGCATCAGTGTCCATTAGATTTAAAAAAAGTTCAAATGGCAATGCTGCTTCTATTACTTTATCAATATCCTTAGACTTTAAAATGTTTGAAACCATTTCTTTACACATAATCAGCTGTGTCTTTGTTTCTTCATGATCAATACTAATTGATTGAAAGCTCATTAGTATTTCAACAGCTTTTTCATAATTGCAGTTATTTATTTTTGAATCATTAAGAAATTTTTCAACTTTCTCAAAATTTCCAATTGGAAAATCCGTAAAGTTTTCTTTCATGTTATAGTAAAATACATCTTGTAACTTATTAAATCTTTCTAATGCTACTGTAGTCTTTAAAAACATATCTTGCTGAACATAATCTCCAGCTGATACTTTCTCATTAATAGCAATTAAATTAATAGATAACTTTGAAGCTTCTGATTTAATCTTGTATAAACGCTCAAATAAATCATCAATTATTAATGGGTTGCAATTATTAGCCATAAAAAACATCCTTTCATTTTAATATAATTTTAATTATGATGTCTTCCTGTAAATTCATAAATATTACCACATAAATCTATATATATTTCTATTAAGTTCCGTGTAATTTGTTCTAAAAGACTACAAAGTATCTTTTACAAAGCTAGCGAATATATTTTATCCAACCACCTTTTCCACAAAGAAAACTTCCAACTTAACATTTTTTCTTCATTAGCTGCATTCCATGCATTTGCATATGTTTCTAATTGTGGAATGTATTCATAATATAAATCATGCTTTGCAGCTTTAAATTCGCAAGTTTTATAGTCTACTATTGTCCAGTTGCCATTTTCCTTTAATAACAAATCTATTCTTCCGTTTATGTAATAATTCATTCCATCGGTTGTTTCCTTATAAGAAAAAGGCATCTCTGTGTAGATTTCTTCTGCTTTCATCAGTCTTTTATATAAATAAGAATTACGAAATGCGCTTATAAGATTTATTAAGCATTGCTTATTCATCCACTGAGTTTCATGGTTTTCAGCTATTTTATCAACAAATGAATTATCATCATTCTTTCGCTCAACATAAAATGACTCATCCGGAGTTTTTCCACTGCATTAGAATCATATACCACCTCATAATAGTAATTTGAATAGAACTATAAAACATCTGGCAATTATTCGCCTGCTAAAATAACCACACCATCTGTATATTCAGCAACAGAATAATTATTCGCAGTGATATCTATTTTACCGCCTTCCATTTTTATGTTGTACATGGAAATTGGTGATATGTAATCTTCTAGTTCTGCAATTACTTCCTCAAGCATAGCTTTTAACTCTCTGTCAGTTAAATTAAATTTTCCTTGTCCTTGAAAATAACTATTATATGAAGGTTGAGGTCTTATATCAATATACCCATATAAAGTATCCCCTAATGAATACAAGCTTGCTTTTTGAATAACAACTTTATCAGTAACAACACCTTCAGAAGCATCAAGGCTTAATTGTGTTAAATAAGATAATTTCCTTATTTCATCTATCGAAGTATCCAGAAAACTAACATCATCTTTTATATTTTCCACATCACTTACTATATTCCTCATACTTTCAACTTCCGCCGTTAAATCCATAATCTTATTATTCGCCTCATTTAGTGATGTATAATTTGCGAACATTAATATTGTCATACCTATTACTAACAATAAATTACCTGCTAAGATTGGGACAGCATATTTGAAATTAAATATACTATCTTTTTCACCTTTTTCAGCTTCATTTTGAAAAATAATATTATCTTTTTTGTAATTATCATTTGTATTTTCTGTTGTCTGCTCGTTGTCTATAACACTGTCTTCTTCTTTAATCTTAAAATCTTCCATTTAATCTCCTCCAATTATATTTTTTTTAAAATATTTTATATTTTATAAATATCTTAATTCAATATCAAATTCAATACTCTTCCATAACCTCATTAATAAATGCAACAAACTTTTCTCTAACGTTTTCCGGCGAAATAATTTTTGCCTTGTTTCCAAACTGAAATATCCAGCCCCAAAATGGTGGACTTAATTCTACTGTTAAGATTGCTGCAAAGTTGTTTTCATCAATTTTATGAGTTATGGTACTTTTCCCAAACCTATCAATAACCACGCCCAGTAATGAATTATCAAACTGAATTTTAACGGTTTCTTCTTCACCGCCGTACATGCTGAATATTTTCTTTGTGTATTCAACAATGTTTATATCTTCTTTGTGACACTTCTGGTCTGTAATCTCAATGTCTTCCATTTTGTCAACACGAAAATGAGTTATGCCGTTGTATTTTTCATAGTATGAAATCATATAATAATTTTCATCATCCCATGTGAGAGCATATGGACTAGCTATGTATTTATTTCCATCGTTTCTGTATCTTTTTTTCTTGTCTATTGTATATTCAAAGTATTTAAATGTGATTTGTTTGTTATTGCCTATAGCTTGGTTAATTATGTCCACATTATAGTAAATTCTTTCATTTATAGTTTTTACTCTGCCGGCTACATATACTTGTCTAACTAGCTGTTTTGCTTCATGATTGCTAGTTAAACTGCCAATTTTCTTAATTAATTCTCTGGATTTCTTTTCAGTTATGAATTTTGATGATGCAACTGCATCTGCAAGCAGCTTTAATTCTGCTAACTCAAATGTCCTGCTGGCTATAAAATAGTCATATGTTTTTGATTTTCTGCATAGGATATCAATCCCAGAGACTTTTAGGGATTCAATGTCATCATAAATGCTTTTTCGTTCTGCACTTATGTTATATTTTTTTAATTCTAGTATCATTTCCGGAACTGTTAATGTGTGGTCTGTATCTGTTTTTTCGTTTAGAATTTTCAGTAGATACAAAAGTTTTAACTTTTGATTTGATAATTTTGACATGAGCCCCCCTCATTGAACAAAACTTAAGATATTATATTGACTATTATTATTAAATTAACATATGAAGTGTACTATAAAACGGTCAATAACTTATGATTTACGTTTAATTAATATTTTTTTAATTCCCAATTCTAATATTTATATTATATTACAAATTTTAACATTTTTCAACATATAGATTATTATAATGATTCCAAATTAAAATACCCTGCAAAGATAATATTTTACAGGGTATATGTTTTTACCTTTTATTAGTCTAATTTAATTTAAATTTTTATAAATTAGCAGTATATTCATAATCAATTATAAATATAGCAAATACAGCATCATCTTTAACGATTGAATATTCCATTCATTAATAAATGTTGTGACATTGTTTATCAAAACACCATTCAATAAAACCCTTGTCTACCATTCGTTGTTCATCTATGAATTTTGCCATTTCTGGTAGTACGGTTAATATTTCTGTTTAAGGTTGTTCAAATAGATGCCCATACTGCAGTGCTACATATGGAGTAATTGCATATTTTTTAGCTGGAGCCCATGCAGCCAGTGCACCAATTTCTAATCGTATCTCTTGCAAAATTGAAGTATCTGAAAAACTGTTAGGATATACAAATTTTACTGTTTGTCCATCATTTGAATCTATATAGCACTAATAGCTTCTGTCATACCCATCTTATTAGAAGTATTCCGAAACAGTGCTTCACGGTCTTTAATTGGTAATACTGCTATCTTTTTCATATTTTAACTCACTTGCAAATTGTTTTAATCGTATCATATATCCAAGAGGTAGCATATTTAGCCTCACTAAGAATGGCTTCTTTTTCTGTTTTTGATAAAGAAGTAGATAATTTTTCAATCATCGCATCAGTTATTTGCTCTTTTCCAAGTGCTTTTAACGCTTGAATTATAAATGCAGTTTTATATGAAATTTTCGAAATTTCTTTATTTGTTGTACGTTTGAATTTTATTTTTACATTATCATATAAATATTCTTTATAAGTACCATCACTCACATACAACCAAACTGCTGGAACCTGTGTAGAGAGTCCAAGAAGATTCAGCGCTGTATCTCCACTTGGGACAATGGTCCACCCAAAGTTGCGAGCAAGAGCATGCGCAACCTTGTCAGGAGATGGGGCAACATATTCTTTTAAGAAATCGTTGTATTCCGGATATTCGTACACTCCGCGCATTATGCGACAAACAACTCCACTTTCTGATAAACGAAAAAGGCATTTATTAGCAACATCAGATGGTGCAATATCCTTAAAATCAGATGCAACAAAAATATCACCCAACTCTGAGTTGTTAATTTTTTCTTCAATTTTTTCAAGATAATTTTCTCTACTCATATCATTCACATCGTCTGAAAAGGTATATGCTTTTCCGGACGAAAATACAATAAAAATCAAATACTTTTTTAAATACTTTTGACTATTTTTTACAATATATGAGAATTTTATATTATTATTGATAATTCATTTGAGATAATGGACTTGCATTTTTATGTACATATCATGATAAATAGTTGTATTTTTTTATTTAGTCCTTTTTAAATTAATATTTCAATGATTATGAAACTTTTTTACTTAATGTTTTTTATAAATCTGCATATTATTGCTATTAATCGCTGCTTGGGTAATCAGTCACAAAATTTCATGATTATACATTTCGTTAATTTACTTTTATTGTGTTCATATATTTTATGCATTATCATGAAATATGTTACCATAAAACCAGATTGGCAAAAGTGGCCGTTTACATTATTATTAATTACCTGTAAGCTTTGGTCTACTAAATGATATAAGCTTTTTCATAACACACCTCGCTTATTATAGACTAAATACTTTTTTTACCAATTCATAGTATTCTTCATAGGCAGGATATTTAGATAGTTATTTTATCAATTCTCCTATCCATTAATACCAACCATGCTCACTTCATTAATCTTGAGAGATTTTCCTACTTGCCATGTTATGAAAGGGGACACTGGTGACGTAAATTAATGTCACATTCATAATAATATAAAAACAAGACATTTTGTGTACGTCCCTACCATACCTTCTCATTATAATAGGATAATCACTTCCAACAGCAGACCTTATCGCTTGTACTAACTCCCTACTAAATCTACATCTGTTTTCCCACGAACCACCATATTGTCTGCGGCTTCTTTTTCAAAATGAGCAAAATAAAAGGCACTAACTTATTTAAGGTTAGAGCCTTTTGACTTGGTCATTTTTTAGTTGATAAAATCTAATGCTTGGCTGAGTTGGTTATCCAGCAATGTACTCCGCAAGAGATTTTGCAATCATTTTGCTTTTTGAGTTAGGGGCTGTCTCATAAACTGTCCCATCAGAGCCTTGCCAGATAATAATTCCATCAATACCTGCTTCTTCGATAACATACCACGATGAAGCAACTTTGCCAATCTGTTCTCGCTGTTCTTTGGTTACAGAAACAACATTCAGACGATCCGTTTTTGTCAATCCAGTAAGCTCGTGACCATCAAAGCAAGCAAGTCCAATTTCTTTCAGATATTCACGATAGTCCTTTGCGAAAGAAATGCCCAACACTTTTTCAGCTTTGTCGATTTCTTCTTCCGTTCTGCCGTCAGAGCCGATGTAGTCCGGCATACTTTTAAGTACCTCTATGATATTAGCCATAATCAAATTCCTTTCTTTTTTAGCTTTAAAATTCATATTAGACCCCTTTCCTATGATATTAGCAATAATCAAATTCCTCCATTAGCGAATACAGACTTACCTAAGTATTCCCAAAATTCTTTTCTTGTAGTTGCAAACTCAGAACGAATAATTTCGGACTCTTTACCATAGATATTCAAGATGACGGAGTTGCCTTGATGCTGACTTTCTGTTAGTACGGCAAGAGTACTGTCAGACTTTTGCCCGATATGATGTAGCTGATATGCTTTTCCTGATGCGGGGTCAAGTGGTGCATATCCTTTCTGCATTCTCACAAGATTTGTTACCTCAGTTCCATCAGGAAGCTGGCTTATATAGTTCAAATCAATGTTTTGTATAAGTGCAGTTTTTCCGTTTACCATTATCGTTTTAAGTCCTGCATTTTTGTAAACCAAATACTCATCTAAACTGTGCATCTGTGAAATTACATCAATCGGCAAATTGGAGTCAACTTGAATAAGTGCGGCTTCATTCATTGTCAGACCGCTTTTGGTCGCTGACTTCAGCAAGAATGCTTCACCTGAACCACCAATGATGGCACCGCTGATAGCTCCCCATTTGAAGCCTTCGCTTGCTCCGAGGGCGGCAGCTTCCATTGCTTCATTAAAATCGCCTGTTTGAATACCCCTTACAGTTCCGGCAGAGATACCACCAAATGCTGCGGAAGAAACTGCAAGGGTTTTTGCGGTTGTTGCAGATGCGGCGAAAATCACGCACACAGCCGGAGCGCCAGCTCCTGCTGACACAACGGAAACAGTTACACATACAAGGATGACACCAGTTCCGATAGCAACATTTTTGAGCATTGTTTCGGTGGAGACATCTTCGATTTCTTGCAATTCTTGTGCGGTGGTTGTTCCATTTTCGCTTAATGTGAAGATATATTTTGTGTCTTGGAACAGTTCATCCAGTTCAGCTAAAGTATAACCAAAGTAAATGTTGGACTTCGAATTGAACGCCACTTCTTCAAGGTATTCCTTAGAAATATAGACAGCATTCACGCTTTCAACAAAGTATTCGTCGCTATTGATAGATGCGACTGTATCTCTGTAAACCAAGTCCTCAATATGAGCAAGTAGCAGTTCATCATCCAATGAATTATACTGTGGTTCAACATCCTCCCATACAATAGGTTCACTTGTACTTTCTGTGCTTTCCGTCACGGGGTTATTTTCGGTATCTGTTGGTTGAGACTGCAGCTGTGCTTGCGTACAACCAGTAAGCAGCATGACAATACTGAGAAGTAAAGCAATTATTCGTTTCATTGTTCTAAACCTCCCTCATTCTCATTATGTTCTGCATCGGTTTCAATATGCTGTTTTTTCTTTTTAGCAACTCCCAACGCCACAATTATAATAATGAAAGAACCGATACCGATGAAAATGGAAATCGGGAAAGGCTTTTCTTCGATCTGCGGCTCGGTTTCAATTTCGCCACTTACAGGAACATCAGAAGTTGGCAGCGTTGTGGGTTCTGTTTCATATGGTTCTGGCTGTTCCTCGGTTGGCTCAATAGTAGCAAGGCGAATAGTACCATCACCAGAAATGGTTGCTCCCTGTGCAACAAGATTATTGATTTCAGGAATAGATAACCCTGTTGTCATATATGCACGAAGAATATTGTTCGTGCCAACATATATCTTCTTGACGGTAAACTGATTTGTGTATTCGTTGCTGACTGTAATGGTGTAGATACCCTCGTCAGTATATTCTGCTCCATCTTTTGCCGGACCGTTGAAACGTGTATCCTCAACCAAACCTTCGGCACTATCTGTCAACATTTCACGCTTGAGGTTGATTTTCAAATATCTGGACTTAGCCAAATCAAGCCTAAAGCCTTTTTCTGTCATAGAGCTGTTGGTCAATTCACTTCCCGTTGCAACATCAAACGGATAGACCATACAGTTGCCATTTCTGACGGAGAATTTGAAAAAAATTCGGTAGTGACCAATTTTATCTATCAACTCGTCACTTGTAATCTCATAATCAAGGGCAACTTCATAATCGCCCTCCTCAAACAACTGTACTTTTGTATCAGCACCAACGGTGGCATTAGCTTCAAGATAATTCGTATAAATAGTAGGCTCTGCTTTGATATTGTTGTGATCAGTATATCGAATAATCAGAACGCCACGACCAAAATTCATTTTGGGAGTTTCAAGGTATTGGTCATAGCCCTCTGTGTCGGCTGTAATTGAAAGGTTTTCTTTTCCATTCAAGCCGTCAATATTCTGGTTAAGCTTAAACCATAGTGTTACCTTATCTCCAACATTTTTGAGAAAAACCATATTTCCGTCGGTGTCAGAAACCTCGTCAGTATATCCGCTGACAAAGAAGTTGCCGAGTTCCCAACCATAATGCACATCTCCATTGTCGATAAGTTTTTCACCGAAGTAGCCATCAAAGTTATCGACCTTTGTTTTTGTTCCGAGGCTGTAAGTTTGATTAGAGTCAGCTACATCAACTTCTCCGCCATCTGTGTAAGCGTAAAACTCATATACTTCGGAACACTTCTTATATTCATACTTGTCCGTGTTGATGAACAGTAAGTTACTATCCTCTGTTCTGATACTCAATTTATATACAATGATAGCTCTATAATAACTGCCGTTAATCAGCTGTACATCAGTCGTTGAGTAGATGGAGTTTGTCCGAATAGGAGTGTCGCTGAACGCATTGTAAATAGTTTCAACATCAACCCAATTTTTTCTGTCCTTTGATGTCTGTAAAATAATTGCACATTTCATAATATTGGAGTCCAATGTCATATCAGCCACTTTTTTGCTCTTGTCATCAATAAGATGCCACAAGCCTTCATCAGCGTTGAGCATAGTATCACCGTAATTATAGAAGAATGCTAAATTACCGTCAGCGACCTTATAGGATGGAACGCCGGACTTTTCGCTGACAGCAGCAACATTACCGCTGATGTAAAAAGTTCCGTATGTATTGTCGCTGTTTGTTTTTGCGGATGTGCCACCCTCATGAAACTCATAGTGACTATCCTTTTCAAACTCGTAGACCTTTCCGGTCACTTCTGTTTTTCCTGTTTCTGCAAATGCAGTCATCGGGAACGAACATAGAAGCATGATCATTACAACAAACAATGTTAATGTGTGGTCTGTATCTGTTTTTTCGTTTAGAATTTTAAGCAGATACAAAATTTTTAACTTTTGATTTGATAATTTTGACATGAGCCCCCCTCATTGAACAAAACTTAAAATATTATATTGACTATTATTATTAATTTAACATATGAAGTGTACTATAAAACGGTCAATTACTTATGATTTACGTTTAATTAATAGTTTTTTAATTCCCAATTCTAATATTTATATTATATTACAAATTTTAACATTTTTCAACATGCAGAAACTAAATTTCTCAATTACTGCAACACGGCATATGTCTAAAACAAATGATTTAAAAGCAAACCTTAGGGTATAAATGTTTATGTGGTACTAATAAATGTTGATACAATTAATAAAGCATTAAGATTTTGTTATGATAATAATAAAATAACACTTTTAAAACAGATATATATGTAAATTATGAGGTATACTATGGAGAAGAAATATATTTTTGTATTGTTAACTTTGATATTGATGTTTGTATTAACTGCATGTGCAAGTAAAAACAAAAACTCAAATAACGAAAGTTTATCAGGAGAGGATGATGATTTGATGAATATGGATGGAAATAAAGTAATTTACCTTGCAGGTGGATGTTTTTGGGGAACAGAAAAATATTTAAGTTTGATTAATGGGGTTGTTGGTACAGAAGTGGGATATGCAAACGGAAATACCGAGAATCCTTCTTATGAAGATGTGTGCAGAAGAAATACAGGTCAT
>NZ_JAWQJF010000080.1:0-8453 GCF_033447055.1 Sedimentibacter sp. | reverse complement strand
GCAAGGCAGCTACAGGAATCATAGAATCGGCCTTAAATGCAGAAACCATTGAGCAAATGTTGATTCCCCTTATGCAGGAACATACTGAAATTAAGGCCTTGTATCTTGTTGATAGTGAAGGTTTAGTGCTTACGGAAACCTTACAAGGTGATCAGGCATCTCTCTGGGAAAGAGGACAGAACGCTATAAATCAATTCTTTGAAGAGGCAAGTTCCACTGCGGAGGCAGGTATCTACTTTGAAGATGAGAATGAGGTTGCAGAAATTTATTATCCTATTACTGTGGATGGTACTACCAATTACGTAATTTATGTCCTTGTGGACACAACCGACTATTTCACCAGCGCCAACATCGCAAAGGAAGCCATGGATTCCATTATTACAAATCAAAATACCAGCTTGAATTTTACTATCATCTCCAGCATCCTTTTAACTATCATCTTGCTAGTATTATTCTCCTTTGTGATACACTTCAACTTTAAGCCTTTAAACAAGCTGACTGCTACAGCAAAAAAAATTGCGGAGGGTGACCTCACGGTTCAGATTGAAAGCAATGTGGATAATGAACTTGGCATTTTGTTGGATGCTTTCAGTCAGGTTGCCGAAAGACTGCATGGCTATATCAACTATATTGAGGAAATCTCCGGTGTTCTAAATCAGATATCCAGAGGAGATTTGACCTATCATCTTCGCTTGCATTATATTGGCGAGTTTGCGAAGCTAAAGGATTCGTTGGAAAACATCCGTTCCTCTATGAGTCAAACGCTGTTGATCATCAACACCTCTGCTCAGCAGGTTAGTGCTGGTGCAGTTCAGGTTTCCAGAGATGCCCAAGCGCTAGCCTCGGGGTCAACCGAGCAGGCAGCCACCATAAAAGAACTCAGCGCTTCTATTGCACAGGTTGCAGAGCAGGCGCAGGCCAATCTGGAGCATGTCAAGTTCGCTGCCGAATATACCAAGCAGGCCAACGATGGCATCAACATTGGAAACATACATATGAAAGAACTTTCCAAGGCAATGAATAACATTAATACCGCCTCTAATCAGATTGCCAGTATCACCAAAACCATTGAAGATATCGCCTTCCAGACCAATATTCTCGCCCTCAATGCCGCTGTTGAAGCTGCCCGTGCTGGAAATGCTGGAAAAGGCTTTGCAGTAGTGGCAGACGAAGTGCGAAATTTAGCCTCAAAGTCAGCAGAAGCCGCCAAACAAACCTCGGAGCTCATTGAGCATTCAGTGGCAGTGACAGCGGAAGGCACTCGAATTACGGAGCAGACTGCACAGGTTCTACAGGATGTTCAGAATAAAGCCACTACAGTCAATGAGAGCATCCTGAAAATAGAGCAGGCCTCCATCGAACAGACCAATTCCATCGTTGAAATTCAGAACGGTCTTGGTCAAGTATCCAGCATTGTGCGAATGAATGCAGCCAGTGCGGAAGAAAATTCTGCTACAAGTGAAGAAATGTCAGCACAGGTGATAACACTGCTGGAAGAAGTGGAAAGGTTCAAACTGAGTTCCGAATATGAAACAGGTCGTATCACAGAACATACCAAGGGCTAAGAAAATATTCCTGGCATTGCTTACTGCAAGTGTTATCCCTCAAAACCCTGAATTATATGGGATTGACTGTTCCATCAATATTAACAAATTCACCTGTTTCAGAAAAAGCATTAATTGATGTTAAAAGCACACTAGCAGTTAAACTTTTTTAGCTATATCTAAAAAACCAAACTCAATTATGTCATGTTGAGGATTGTAGACTTCTACCTACAATCCTCTTTTATTTGAAATGTCTTTCTTTAAAGCAAAACAATTGGGTTGCATCTACAATTACTAACCAGTACTTCCCTGAAAACTTTGCTTCATCAAAGCTTTTTTGCGAATTAGACTATATATCATCTTTTATTTTTTTATATCATCTATTAGTTTAGGAAAGTAGTGCGCTTGTATTTTTAAAAATTCCTTAATCTCATTTTGTATTGTTCTCTTTATTTCTCTTCTTTCAGCCCTTGTCAATTTTTATTCTCCTCCGCGATAAAATTCTTTATATAATTTTATAATATTTTCTGTTTCTTTGCAGATTTGAATTGTTTTTTTTATATTCTTTTGCGAAAAATTTCACCTTTCAGTGATGTACATAGAATTGCATCCTAAAAGTGCATACTGCACTTGCCAATATTTGTTAAGGTCACACCCCTATTTTTCATTTAATGCGTAAACTAATCTCTTGGTTTGGCCCTGGAAGGTTATTACATGGGAGTGATGTACTAACCTGTCTGCAGCAATGCGCTCTATCTTGATTTTTTAGCAACCTTTCATCAAGCTCTTTTTCCAATACCTCTAAATTTGTGAAAACTGGTATTAGAACTAAAAAGTTTCTTCTAGTGTATCAGATTATTTCTCTAAAATCTCAAAAAGCCTTTATTGCAAGACTTTTAACCCTTTACCTATCTTTTCTTGTTATCAATACAACACACTCCACATGGTGGGTCCAGGGAAACTGGTCTACAGTCTGGACTTTTTTGAGCTGGTATCCGCCTGATTCCAGTAGTTTAATGTCTCTTGCCAGCGTGGATGGATTGCAGGATACATAAACAACTTTTTTTGGAGACATACTAATTATTGTGTCTATTACTTCTTGTTCGCATCCTTTTCTTGGAGGGTCGACTATTACAACATCTGCTTTAATATTTTTGCTGTACAATTTCGGAAGCAATTTTTCTGCTTTTCCCGTAAAAAATTCTGCATTAACTATATTATTTTTTACTGCATTTTCCCTTGCATTAATAATTGACTGCTCCACTATTTCAACACCATATACTTTCTTGGCATATTTTGCTGCCATTAAGGATATGGTTCCTATGCCGCAGTATATGTCAAAGCAAACATCATCTTTGCTTATGTTTGCATATTCTATTGCAGTGTTGTAAAGTTTCTCGGTTTGTTCCGGATTAATTTGAAAAAATGTTTCAGGGGATATGGTGAAAATCAAATCACCAATGTTGTCATTAATTGTTCCTTCACCGTACAAAGTAATATTTTTATGCCCCATTACAAGATTAGTATTTTTGCTGTTTATGTTTTGAACAACTGTTTTTATTTCTTTAATATTGGATGTAAGTTCTTTAATAATTATGTCTTTATTAGGGAAGTTTTCTGTTGCTGTGACAATTACAAGCATCAGTTCATTTTGTCTGTTGTTTCTTATTACAATATTTCGAACAGTTCCTTTTTCTGTTTTTTTATCGTAGGCTTCTATATTGCATTTAATCATTAGCTCTTTAAAAAGCCTAACTGTTTTATCAGCTTCATTGCTTTGAAGCATACAGTTTGAGATATTCACTGTATTGTATGTTCCCTGCTCATATGGTCCAATAATAATTTCTTTGTTTTTCTTTGCAACTGAAAATGCTGTTTTATTTCTGTATCTAAATGGATTTTCCATTCCAATGGTGTCATTTACAACTGCATCTTCCATATTGACAGAATTCCTTCTCATTTCATTTATAACTCTGTTTTTCTTGTAAATAAGCTGAGCATTGTAGTCCATATGCATAAGCTGACAGCCGCCGCATTCATAAAAATACCCACATGGTGGATTAATTCTGTCTTTTGATGGTTCAATTATTTTTAAAAGTTTTCCTACTGCAAAATTTTTCTTCTTTTCTTTTATTTCTATTTCAACTAAGTCTCCTTTTATTGCTTTATCGATAAACACAACAAAATTATCAATTTTAGCAACTCCTTGGACTGTATGATTCAAATCTATTATTTCAACTTCTTTTATCTGACCGTTTTCTAACATAAAGACTCCTGTAATAGTATTTGTTAGTACAATTATACTATTAACAGGAGCCTTGTCAACGAACTTATTTATTTAATTAATGAAAGATATTTGTAAATCATGACTGCTACTTCGGTCCTAGTTGTAATAATTATTCTGTTGCGTCAGCTATTCTTTTATCATCTGCATATGCAGAGAGATTCACACCGTACATATCGTATACAATCTTTATCATCTCTTCCCCATCAGGAAAATAGAATGATAATCCAGACACCATTTTGTCTGTACCCGGTAAAGTTGTTGTCTCAAGATTTTCTGTCGAAAAACCTATGGCATCTTTACCAAGTCCAAGAAGATTTGTGAGCGTAATATCTGTTTTTACATAGGGGTACACGGCACTAATTACACTTGGAAGCTTTAAACTTAAAGATTTATCTATGGCAGATTTAATAAATTTCTGTTGTACTTCCACCCTTCCTAAATCTCCATTGATGTAACCGGAATATCCTTCATAATTAGTTTTTCTGAATCTTAGGAATTCCATTGCTTTATCACCATATATAATTTGCTTTCCCGCTGGTATGTTAATATCCAATGGAGGATCATCATAAGGATCTGTATATCTCATATGAAACGGAACATCAACTTCAACGCCTCCTATTGCATCCACAGCTGCTCTTACTCCATCATAATCGATAGTTACATAATTATTTATAGGAAGACCTGTAAGATTCTCGACTGCTTCTGTAAGCGCTTCTATTCCTTCTTCCTCCATGCCGTATATAGCATTTATTTTCTGGGTTTCTGAATATTTTGAATATCCTTCCCTTTGATAATATGTGTCCCTTGGAATTGATATTATATTGGCATCTTTGGTTTTCCTGTCAAAACTTGCAAGCATCATAGTGTCTGACCTTGTTCCTTCAAGCCCTACAAGCAAAACATTAATTCTCTTACTTTCATGAATTGCTTTTTCCAATGGAGTATCGAATTCTGTCTCTTCGATTTCACCAGCAATTTGATCATCTTCATCAGGTTCTTCCTCTGCAATGTTTTGTGGAGAAAAAAATTTTACGTATGCAAAAATTCCGGTTGATAACACAAAAGAAAATATTAATAATGAAAATATAAATACTTTTATGAATTGTTTCATTAAAAAATCCGCCTTTCAATTAACACTTCTTATTTAATTGGTCTGTGATTCATTTGCTATAGGAATATACATTGAAGATACCATTTTTTTTATGTTTTTTTCATCAGGTATATAAAAAGACAATCCTTCTAAAGGAGTTTCTATACACGGCAAAATATTGGAATTTATGTTGTCCGCAGAAAATCCGATAATATCTCCTGCCATACTTAATAAATCTGTTACAGTAACATTTGTTTCTACATATGAATAAGCTTCTTTTATTAAAGCAGGAAGTTGCAAGCTCAATGATTGTTCTATAGCCGATTTTAAAAATTGTTGTTGTGCTTCTATTCTCCCCAAATCTTGATTAGCATATCCCTTTCTGAATCTTAAAAATTTTAAAGATTGCTCGCCATTTAGAATCTGTGCGCCTTCAGGTATATCTATAACCAATGGAGGATTATCATATGGGTCTGAATATTCCATGTGAAATGGAACATTTACCTCAACTCCTCCTAAAAGATCTACGCAAGAAACTACTGCTTCATAATCTATTATGACATACTTTTCAAGCGGTATTCCAAGCATATCTTGAATTGCTGATGTAAGCTTTTCTATTCCACCTTCAGCATAAACAGCATTAATCTTTTTTAAATCCGGACTGTCATCTGCATTTCTTGGATAATATGTATCTCTCGGTATAGAAATTAAATCAGCTGTCTTATTTTCCATATCATAACTTGCTACCATTATAGTATCTGTTCTACAATTTTCAAGACCTACCACTAACACATTAAATCGTTTGCCTTTCTTTGCAGCTTCACCGATTGAACTGCTGTAGTCATATGTGCTTGATTCATAAAACAAAGTGTTTTCTGATTGCTCTTCAGCACCTTTTACTGTTCCTATTACAATATTCTTATCAACAAAAAATATATACCCTAAAGCAGTTACGCTTAAAACAATCGAAATCAGAACCAAAGAAGCAAAAAAAATTTTAAAAAAATGTCTTATCATTATTGTTCACCTATTAACAATCCGTTTAGAATAGTAATTGAAATAATTATACCAAAGCTTTACATATATTTCAATTACTATTCTACAAAAAATAATTATGAAATTTTACAAATTATACATTTTTATTCATTTGGTAAAACCCTTAAAATTTCAAATTGTTTATAATATGATTTAAATTCAAATAGTTTTCTGCAATAAAAATTATTTTCTTTTTTAATAATCATGTATTGCAATTTACAAAAAAAATTGGTATAATATGTGTATCTTTTTTAATATCGGAGGATTTTTTCTATGAAAACAGGCACAGTTAAATGGTTTGATTCTAAGAAAGGTTTTGGATTTATTTCTTGCGATGACGGCAAAGATGTATTCGTACATTTTTCAGCAATCGTTTCTGACGGTTTCAAAACTCTTGAAGAAGGTCAAAAAGTAAACTTTGATATAGTTGATGGCCAAAAAGGACCACAAGCTAACAACGTTACTGTAGCGTAGTATTTGTTCTAAGAAATAATACATTAATATAGATATAGCAATTGTTTACTTATATTAATATTGGTATTTCAAGAAGACGTGAAAAGAACTACATTTGTAGTTCTTTTTCATTTATTTCCTTTAATGTTGGCATGCCGCTTTGTGCGCCTAATTTAGTTACTGAAATCGAAGCTGCCTTGTTAGCAAATTTAATCGATTCTTCTAAACTGTCTCCTCTGACCAGAGCTGCTGCTAAGCCTCCGCAAAACGTGTCTCCTGCTCCTGTTGTATCTACAACTTCAACATCATATGACGGTACTATTTTCATTTCATTTCCATCATAATATTTGACACCTTTTGAACCTATTGTAACAATTAATTTATTTGGATATTTTTTTATTATTTCATCAGTGTTATTTTGTTTGCCTAAAATAATATTTAGTTCATGCTCATTCGGTGTTATATATGAAGCATTTTCTATTAAGGATTTTGGCAATTCAACTGCAGGTGCAGGATTAAGAAGAACTTTAACGTTGTTCTTCCTGCAAAGCTCTGCGGTATATTCCACTGCATCCAATGGTATTTCAAGCTGAAGCAGCACTATATCTGCAGACAATATTACATCTTTATATTTGTCAATTGTTTTTCTTGTAATTTCATAATTTGCACCTGGTATAACAATTATGCTGTTGTCCTTCTCAGCTACAACTATATTTGCTACACCGGTAGGTATTCCTTGGATTATTTCAACGCAATTTGTGTCAACATTCATTAGGTTGAAATTTTTAATTGAAAATTCACCGTTGCTGTCATCTCCCACGCAACCTATCATACAAATTTCAGCACCTAATTTGCCTGCTGCAACAGCCTGGTTCGCACCTTTTCCTCCGGGAATAATTGAAAATTTACTTCCAAGGACTGTTTCTCCCGCTTTAGGCCTAACATTTGAAGTAAAAACCATATCAACATTTATGCTTCCAACTACTACTACTTTACCCATACTAACTACCTCTATTATTTTTGTGAAAGAGTTTAATAATGCTTTATTCTCCCCAAAATTCTTTATTTTGACATATCGTCTAATTTATATAAATTTTGCAGTAAAATTTCTCTAAATTTTTCTAAATCAACTCCCAAAAGCACTTTTGGATATGTTTCATCATAGTTAAACCATTCTCTAATATCAGCAACTGTATTTCCTCTGTTTAAACCTTCAGAACAATCAACAGTCACATCCATGTGTTTGAAGCTATACAACTGCGGATACAGCAAATACATTATGCTGCAGGCATCATGTATAGGTGTGAACGTACCTGCTTTAACATGATCACCTCGAAAATAAAAATTCAAAATTTCACCACACATGCGAGATACTTTACCTGTACTTTTCAACAATTCATTCACATCTTCCCTGTACAGTCCTGTGCTGTGAGTAACATTAAGGCCACTCATCACTATTGGAATTTTTGAATCAAATACTATTCTTGCTGCTTCAGGATCAGCCCATACATTAAATTCAGCTGTAGGTGTTGTGTTTCCTCCCACAGTTGCTCCTCCCATTATTGAAAGAAGCTCAATTTTATCCACAACTTCAGGAAATGTTTTAATAAGCAATGCTATATTTGTCAATGGACCAACCGGACATATCGTTACTTTATCTTCTTGAGCTAAAATTGCATCTCGCAAAAATGTTACTGCATTATTTGAATACAATTCTTTTATTTTAGGAAATTGGTAGTCCCCAACTCCATTTTCACCGTGGACGTTAATAGCCTGACGCTTTTCTCTTATTAAAGGACCTTTAGCTCCTTTAGCAACCTTTATATCGCTGTCTAAAAATGATAATAGACCAAGAGTATTGTCTGTAACCTTTTCTATAGTTTGATTCCCTGCAACAGTTGTTATACCTAAAATATTTAATTTATCTAAATTTGCAATGGCAAGGCACAATGCAACAAAATAATCAATTCCCGGATAGCAGTCTATTATTATATTTCTTATTTTTATTTTTCTACTTATTATTTTCTAGTTAATCTTTGTTTTT
>NZ_JAWQJF010000079.1:0-12559 GCF_033447055.1 Sedimentibacter sp. | reverse complement strand
ATGTTTGCAAAATATTTCTCCATCATTTCAGTAACAAGAAAACCCATATCAGTTGGAAAGAGGTTTCCTTTTTCTTTCACAACATATTCTCTGCTTGTAATAGTAGTTATTGTAGGAGCATACGTACTTGGTCTTCCAATGCCTCTTTCTGCCAAATCCTTAATAAGGCTTGCTTCAGTATAACGGGCAGGCGGCTGAGTAAAATGCTGTTCTGAATCAATTTTACTTATTTCTAAATGTTCATCTTTTTCAAGTTCAGGCAATAATTTGCTTTCTGTTTCATCAGAATATTTATATACAGATTTAAATCCTTCAAAAACAAGTATTCTACCGCTTGATTCAAACATATTTTCATTATTATTTAAAAGAATTTTAGTTACATCATATTCCGCATCAGACATTTGACATGCAACAAATCTTTTCCAAATCAAGCTGTAAAGCTTGTATTGGTCAGCAGTCAGGTTGTCTTTTATTTGTTCCGGACTTTTAAATATGTATGTAGGTCTTATGGCTTCATGAGCATCTTGAATTTTATTTTCACTTTTTTTTGGCTTAGTGAACACTCTGCTCATATAATACTTTTCGCCAAAATTAGAAAGGATATAATCCTTAGCGCTAACTACTGCTTCATCTGACAATCTGAAAGAGTCTGTTCTTATGTATGTGACAAGACCAACACTTCCTTCACCCTTAATGTTTATTCCTTCGTAAAGCTGCTGAGCAATCATCATTGTTTTTTTTGCAGGAAAATTAAGTCTTCTGTTTGCTTCCTGCTGAAGAGTGCTTGTTGTAAATGGAGCGCTTGGCTTAGAATAACTCTTTGTTTTTTCAATTTTATGAACAAGAATTTTTTCTTTGTCAAGTTTATTTAATATTTCTTTCATTTCATCTTCATTTTTAATTTTTACTTTGCTTGTTTTATCATTTTTAAGAATTCCAACATATTTAGCAATAAATTTCTTTTTTAATTTTTTTACTTCCAATTCAAGAGTCCAATATTCTTCAGGCTTAAAATCCATTATTTCTCTTTCTCTGTCAATTACAAGTTTTAATGCTACTGATTGAACTCTTCCGGCGCTAAGACCCTTTTCGATTTTTTTCCACAACAGAGGGCTTATATTATAACCAACTAGTCTGTCAAGAACGCGCCTTGCTTGCTGAGCATCTACTAAATCAATATTTATTTTTCTAGGATTTTTGCTGGCTTTTTTTATTGCATCCTTTGTAATTTCATTAAACTCTATTCTTATTTCTTTATTTTCATCTAAATTCAATATTTTAGCCAAGTGCCAGGATATTGCTTCACCTTCGCGGTCAGGGTCAGTTGCAAGATAAACATTGTCAGCTTTTTTAGCTTCCTTTTTTAATTCCTTAATTACGCCTCCCTTACCTCTAATAGTTATATAATTAGGTTCAAAATTATTTTCCACATCAATGCCAAGCTTGCTTTTTGGCAAATCTCTAACATGTCCAACAGAAGCTTTAACAGTATAGTTTTTACCTAAAAACTTACCTATTGTCTTTGCTTTTGCTGGCGATTCTACTATCAACAAATTATTCATTTTTCCTCCAATACCGCGTATACGTTTAATTTATGCATTAATTACCGTATATTACTAATATAACATATAATACATTTTTTTATTTGTCAATAGTATCAAGTATATAATAGTGCTTACATTATATTTGAAAAATTTAAAAATTCTTCCTGACGCCTCAAATCAGTATACACTTCTGCCATTTTATTCCACGTAACCTCATCAACTATTCCATTAGGCTCCAGCCCATATATCTTTTGAAATGCAATTACTGATTCTTCTGTATAAGGTCCGAAAATACCATCTATCTTTTCATGTGGAATTAATGGTATATTCGGTATACGTGCTGATATATATGCCAGCATCTGTTGTATTACAAATACACCGGGTTGTTCGGTCCCCATTCCTCTTTCATATACTATATATGGATACGGTATACTCTTAAAAAGCGGAAATAATAACTCGCTGTGAGGAAGGTTTGCAAAAATACTGAGAATATACTTATATAAAATATCCCATGTGTTTTGATCTACTATACCTGTAACAGGTAATTTCATAGTTTTTTGAAATTCCATTACAGAATTTCTAGTTTCAGGGCCAAAATATCCACTAAGTTCAACCGAAGGTATAGTGTCAAAAAATGATGACATAATATTGAGAAAATATTGGAGAAGGTAGACACGAGGGCGTGTTTCGCCTTCAGTCATTACCCCTGAAAATTCTTCTGATACTTCTTCAATTAAAATACCTTCTGAAGCTAATTCAGAAGTTTTTGTTACTGCGAAAAAAATATTTCTTATTTTATACCAAGTACCTTTATCTACTATGCCAGTAGGAGGTAAGTTAAAAATATTTTGAAATTGTCTTACAGCAGATTCTGTAAATTCATCATAATATCCATTTATAACGTTTATTTTTGGAATCGAAGGAAAATTAACAGATATTCTTCTTAATGCATATTGCATTATCATAACATCTAATCCTGAATAACCTAACCCAAAAGGTTCACCTCTATAATTTGCAGTAAATTCTTCTTTAGGTGCATTTGTTATAATTGATACATCATTTCCATAATAATATTGCAAAATTTCAAATGGAGTATAACCTTTCTCTGCCAAATCAACACTGCCCCATTGATACATGCCATCACACTGTGAAATACGCCCATCGCAAAATTGTGCATAAAAAGGTTCAATATGACCTTCACGAACAATATAATCATCAAATATTTCATCAACTAACTTAGATATATTATCATATACACCTCTTTTATGTACGAAAGCCTGGTCATATTTTGTTGAATTAGTTATGTCGAAATTATATCCCCTCAATCTGTACCAATAAGTAAATTCCCTGTTCAGTGCAACAGATACTATTGCATGTATATTAGCTCTTAGAGCATCTTCCGGCCATGTTGGATACAATTCGCTGGAAGCAACATTTTTCACATAGTCAATAAATGGGACAGTTACATTTTCTGCTTCTTCATCAGGCTCACCTAAGTGAACAACTATATCATTCGGAATGTATGCATAGGTAAGTCTTGGAATACGTACTGACATTTTACCCTCCTAAACATTTATAATAAATTTATTTCCTGGAATTTGTTTAATGCAGCCTTTCATTTCTAAAAATGTCAAAAGACTTAAACACATTGATGTTTCTAAATTAGTTTCACAATTTATCTCATAGAAAGTCTTTGCTCCCGACAAAAGACAGTTTATAATTTTATTTTCATCATCGCTTAAATTATTGTATTCAATTATATTTTTATTGTGTTTTAATTTTTCCTTTAATTCTAAAATTTCTTCAACAATGTCATCAATGGTTGTTGTAATTTTAGCACCATCTCTTATTAATGCATTTGTTCCTTTGCTGTAAAGACTGTCTATGTTCCCTGGCACTGCAAATATTTCCCTGCCTTGATTTGCTGCATGTCCTGCTGTTATAAGCGTACCGCTTCTTTCTTGAGCTTCAATAACAAGCACGCCATCAGACATACCGCTAATAATTCTATTCCTGTCATGAAAATTGTTGGGCATTGGCTGCATTCCAAAAGTATATTCAGTAATTACAGCTCCCCCACCTTCAGAAATAGCTTTAAAAAGTCCAACATTATTTTTAGGATAAGTAATATCTATTCCACAACCAATTACACCAATTGTTTTCGCTTTCCATTTTAAAGCAGTTTTATGAGCTATTGTATCAATACCAACAGCCAAACCACTTATAATATTAACTCCCAACTCAGACAATTCCTTAGTTAATTTTTCAGCTGCCCATTTTCCATAGCCCGTTGCCTTGCGGGAACCAACTACTGCAATTGACAAATTATCAGCATCCTTTATACTTCCCTTGCAATACAAGATGTAAGGCGCTCCGTCTATTTGTCGAAGTTTCTTTGGATAATTTTCATCATAAATTGTTACAACACATGCATTTTCATCATTTAATTTTTTTAACATGTTTTCTTCAAAATCACTTTTAATTTTAACCAGCTCATTTATTATTTCAGGTTTTAGTATTGATAAACAGTGTTTTTCAGTTTCGAAATTATTCCATAAATCTTCAGAACTGCCATTAAAACACTCAAGAAGTTTTTCTATTTTTCCATTCGATACTCCATTGACGGAATTAAGCCACGCAAGTGTCTTTTGATTGATATTTAAGCTATCCATTTCTACCTCCAGTATTTCCTGTCTAAACTTCTATACTGTATTGATTCTGCAATATGTTTTGTTTCAATATTTTCACATTCTTCCAAATCTGCTATAGTCCTTGCAACTTTTAAAATTTTGTTGTAGGCTCTGGCACTAAGCCCAAGCCTTTCAAAAGCATCCTTTAACAGTTGTTCTGATTCCTTGTTAATTTTGCAATATTTTGAAATATATTTTCCACTAAGCTCTGAGTTTGTTATAATGCCAATGTTTTCATATCTTTTTTGCTGTAAATTTCTCGATTTAATTATACGTTTTTTTATATCGCTTGATGATTCTTCCTTATTATTATTATTATTATTTAAATCTTCATATTTTACCGGAGAAACTTCAATTTGTATATCAATACGGTTTAACAGTGGACCTGAAATTTTGCCAAGATATTTATCAATTTGCCCTTGAGTACATGAACATTCGTGATTCGGATCACCTAAGTAACCGCACGGACATGGATTCATAGCTGAAACCATCATAAATTTTGCAGGAAAAGTAAAAGAACCGTTTGCTCTGGATATAGATATTTTCCCATCTTCCATGGGCTGTCTCAATACTTCTAAAACGCTTTTAGGAAACTCAGGAAATTCATCGAGAAACAAGACGCCATAATGTGCAAGTGATACTTCACCGGGACTTGGCTTTGAGCCACCGCCTGCCATTGCAACACGACTAACGCTTATATTAATGAGGGAGGTTGGCATTAACCAACCTTTACTAAAAAGTCACAATATTCTTCCTCATTAACTCTAAATATTTCTTCTTCTGTAATGTCTAAAAAATTGTATCTAAAACTTAAATATATTTCTTTATTTCCATTCACAATTTTTTCTTTAACTAATATTTTACGAAATACTTTTTTCAAATCTGTATTAGTTAGGTTATCTAAATCTAATGATTGTATCATTGTTTTGTATTTATTGAACTTTAATTTAGTCATTTCAATTTCTTCTGCACGTCTTTCATATCTGCTTATTTCAGCCCCAATATTTTTTATTTGCTTGCTTAATTCTTTTAATTCTTCTTTGTAAAGGTCGTCATCAATTAAATCATCTGCTTTATCTTTTCTTAATTGTCTCATTTCTTTTGTAAATTTTTCTTTCATATCACGCAGTGCCTCAATATCTACATTATTATTAAAAGTCTTTTCACAATAAGCAGTCAACATATCAGTCAAATCAACATTCTTTCTAATTTCCAATTCATTTTTTATTGCTTGGATTATATCTTCCTCAATTAGCATATTTCTATGACCGCATCTATCTTTTCCGTACATATCATTTATGCCACAAGTCCATTCATAACCTAAGTCTTTACTTGTCCCATCTATTCGCTTATATGCATGTCTTTTTTTTCTTTTATATGTAGCTCCACAATGACCGCAATATATTAAAGTTGATAATAAATGCTTATTACTATGCCCTGTCCCATTACTAAATTGTTCATTTCTTTTCTTTCTTTCAAGCTGGGTAAGAGTAAAGGTTTCATCATCAATAATTTTTAGATGGTCATAATTAAAAACAATATGCTCATCTTCTGGAATTTCTATTTGTAAATGCCTATTTATATCAGCACTTTCAATCGTATGTTGTCTTTGCTCACCATTATATAGTTTATTGCCTAATATACTTGTTACTTGGGTCTGACTCCATTTTACTCCCGTCTTTGTAGGTATATTATTTCCATTTAAATATCTTGCAATCTTACTCACTCCATAGCCTTGATTAGTAAATAAATCATATATAAGCTTTACAATTTCCGCTTCCTCATCATTAATCTTTAGAAACGCGTTCTTTACATCAAAACCAAAAGGAGCCGCACCATTCCAGCCACCTTTTTTATGAAGTCTGTTCATAGCCCATTTTAATCGCTCTGATTTAATACGACTTTCTTCTTGAGCAATCTGAATGCGCAAACCAAATTCAAAGTCATGTCTATCTGATAGTGTGTCCCAACCCTCTTTTCTAAAATATACACCAATTCCTAATTCTCGAAGGTCTTTAATGATTTTAATTCCATCTTCTGCACTTCGACTAAATCTTGATATATCTTCTACAAAAATCATATCAAACCTTTTATGACTTGCGTCTTCAAGCATTTGATTAAATGCCCGTCTATTTCTTAAGCTTGTCCCGCTTATACCCTCATCTGCATAAATACCATTAGTGATGAAATCTTTTGTCCCATCTTTTTTATAAAGCAATCCACATTTTGCAGCCTTTACCTGCTTTTCTGAAAAAAATTCTAACCATTGTTTCTTTTGTTCTTTTATGGACAATTCTTGTTCTTTCTTATCTGTTGATACTCTACAATAAGCAACTGATAATTTCATTTAGTTTTATCTCCTTTCGCGTGCATTATATAAATTTTATCTAATTATTGAGCCTTTAAATTGGTTTATACACTTCTTTATTTTCCTTTGAATGTAAATGGTCATTTAATATTTCAAGGTTTTATGACTTATCATTAATTTTCTACCATTCCTAAATATTTGTATATAGTCGGGTATGATATATTGCATAGCCTTGAAAACTCTTTTTTATTTATTTCTCCGCCCTTAAATTTTGGATAATGCTTATAAAATATAGCAGGGATATCATCAGCAGTGTTTGAAGGTCTTCCAATTTTCTTTCCTTTAGCTTTTGCATTATCCATTCCACTTTTTACCCTTTGGCTTATCATATCTCTTTCTAATTCACTGAATACGCCCATCATCATTAACATTCCCTTTGTCATTGGGTCAAGCTCCTTAGTGCAATCAACTATAAATGTTCCTAATTCTAATCTTAAATGCTTATCCTTTATAAGCTTTATGAGGTTATACAATTGTCCTGTACTTCTTGTAATTCTACTTGCCTCAGTAGCTAAAATTGTATCTCCCTCTTTTACTATCTCTAATAATTTGCTTAATTCGGCTCTGTCTTCTTTTGTTCCGCTTTCATATTCCTTATAAATTGTTTTGTCTGTAGCTCCCTTTTCTTTTAATTCTCTTATCTGTCTATTTACGTCCTGCTTTGTTTCATTTGTTGAGCATCTTGCATATCCATAAATCATTTTATTTCCTCCTCTTCTTTATCTTCATATTCAGCTAATTTTTCAATTGCATAATAGAAATTGCACCTTGTTTCCATACATTCTTTTTCACTTTGACAGCCATAGCAGGGACTATATTGCCCGCCATCTTCCATTTTTATTAGCACTTCTTTTCCTAATCTTTTTGTAAATCTGCCCATTTTGTTTTCTCCTTTTTATAATTTCCATATATTGGAATATAATTATAGAATATAAATAAAAAGGTCTCAACTGTTTCTTTTATATTTTCATAGGAAAAAATCAGCACTTTTGACTATTTTATCATCATTAAATAAATGGTAATGAAACCATTTGGTTTATTTTATATGTAAAATTAATAAAAAAGCCGGATTTATTCAGCTATATATGATATAGAATTTTTTGTTAAACTATAAAGTGATTAAACAAAAAAAAATAGATGCCTTTTTATTAGCATCTAAAATAATAATTGCTTATTCTCAATTTCAAGCCTTGGATATAAAGACCATAATTCTAATATATATGATTTCATTTCCTCTTTACTGTTCAACCTTTTATATAATATATCTTTTGCTTTCCGGCTCTTATAAGAAGTGTAGAGCTGTAATTTTAAATTATACACTTCTTTTATATGCTCAATGACTATTTTATTAAGCCATAGCTTATTATCTCTGCAATAGCTTTGTACACCTTTTGGATTTAAGCAACAATCATTCATCGTCTTCCTCCAATTCAACAAATCGGCGTAAATCCTCATCAGACAATTCATCAAAATTGTAATTGATTATTATTCCTGGGACATCAGCATATAATTCGCCATCTTTCTCAAATTCAGCTAAATTAATTTCTTTTTCTTTCCCGTCCTGCTCTTTAATAGCAATTAAATCAATTAGAATATTATCAACAATATTTAAAGATATTATTTTGTAAGTGATAACACTTTTAATATTATCAATGAACTTATCTTCCAATTTGGAAATTCTTCCTCTAATATTCATTAGCTTATTCTCCTTATTTCTTGGCTTTTCATATCCAATTCAATTTTGTTTATTCTGTCTTCTAATTCTCCAACCTCAAGCCCTTTTAACATTATATTTGCTAAATATCCTATTGTCTTTGCCTTGCTTTCTGTTATTTCATCTTGAATAAGAGCATTTATAACTCTTTGCAATAATTTATTTACTCCTGAAACTGTATTAACTCTTATAAAATTTTTATATAATTTGTCCATTTTTTTCCTCAATTCTCCTTTTCTACTTATTTCAATGCTTATAAGATTTTTACTAATATGAAATGTATACTCTAATACTATTAATTTTAAGGCGGCTATAATTAGCTATTAACTGTATATGATGTAAATATATTGCTTAATAATTAAAGTTAATTATAACCGCGATTAAGCTTGTCTACAAATTGAATTGACTGCCTTTGTCTATTCCAATTTCATAAGCTGATAGGCTATTGTCATTAAATTTGCTTAAATCTGTTCCTTGAATTTCATAATATTTAAGATTTTGTTTTGCCTGCTCCAATATTGCCATCGGCGATTGATTTCTAATAGCATTAATTGATTGTTTAATCTCATCATTATTTGATAGGGGAGAGGACATATCCTCAATTATTTCTAATAACTCATAATCATTTTTATTGTTTTCAATTTCTTTAAGCAATGCCTTTTTATTGTCTTTGATAAGATTAAGCTTTAATAATTGATTATTTAAAACTAAACTATCTTTTTCTTTAGGCTTAATTGATTTAATATTATTTTCAGCTCTTGCAAGCTCGTCCTTTGATTTGCTAATAAAATTATTAAATGCTTTTCTGACCGCATCCTTACTATTTTCAGCTAATATATTTATTTTGTCATTTGCAATATTGCTTTTATATTCATTTAAAATTGCTTCTTTTTCCTGTCTATAATTAGCAACAATCCTTTTTTCCTCATCTCCATATTCGTTTAATAATTCATTGATTTTGTCTAAAATATTCATTATTTGTTTTCTCCTTTTATATTGTATTTTTCTTGCATAAATTTTTCATATTCCGCTTTCTTTTTTCTATAATTTTCCCTTTGATAATTACGTTGATATTCTCTTAATCTTACCATTCTTTCCTCTGGATTTTCATTTGGATATTTTCTCTTTCTCCCTGCCATTTTGTAAACCTCCTAATTATTATTTTTATCAAGCTCATATGTTTTAATTATTTCATCAATGAGCAGGTCTCTTTCAGCTGATGTGCTAAATCTATATTTTTGTATTATAATTTTCGCACTTGCATTTTCTAATGATATGATTGCCCAGAATGCATTTTCTTCATCTTTGCTTTCAATATACTTAATTGATTCTCTAAATAAATCAATTGTTGCGTCTAAATGCCTTAAGCATTTCTCAATTTTTGTTTTTTCATTGATTAAATCTATTTTCAATTTTCTTTCTCCTCTCTCTAATGCCTATTTAATATATATACTTATTAAATAATATGGACTTTTTTATATACAAAAACTCCTTCAAATTAGCCAATTACAATGCTTTAAACGCTATTTCGTTTATCCCATTTTTCAGGAAATAATTCATTCTTCTATATAAAAATCATCTTTACATTGACTAAAATCAAAATCACCACCAGTATGAAAGGTATTAGCTTGTTGATATGAATAGGTAATAAATCCTGCTCCTTTCATAGCTACAATTTTTGTACACTTTTTACCAATTCTTTTATTAATTGAATTTCCTATGCCTTTTGCAACTGAATAAGCTGATTTTTCTTCATTTCCCATAATTCCTATATGAAGATGTCTTTTTATTTTTGTTCCATCAACTTTTATTTTAGGTCTTCCTCTTTTGCCTGTTTTGTCATAATATTTAACAGCTGTCTTGCTATCTGTATCACTGACAGCTACAAACCAACTTATATGAGGATTTTTCTTTTGAGCATAATCTAATGAATTTTCAAGGGATTTTATATCCTTGTCGGTTGGCTCATAATAATATTCTAAACAATATAAAGTTGCTGGTAATTTCACTTTTCGCAAGTTGGTAAATCTAAATCGCAATTTTCCGCCACCACCTTTAAATATTTAGCTTTATGTCCTAAAATTTTATAAAGCTCATTTTTCAATTCCTCTGTAATATGTTCTCCAACAACTCTAATCATTCTGTTCCCATTTGGTAAAGTATCAATGTATATTCCTACTTCTGCATTTTCATTTGGATTAGCTGACTTTTTACCCTTTATCTCTTTAATTATTTTGTACCCTGGTTTCTTTTGCATTTTCTCACCTCCATTAATTTAAAATATAAAAAAACACTAAACAGGGATTTAAACTTTGTTTAGTGTTTTTAGGCTGGTAGCTGCAAGCTCCAATATTTATTATTTAATTTTATAATTTTAATTATATTTATTATACCATATATTTTTTAAACGAAACACCACAAAAACGATACACTTTGTTTTCTAATTGTTTTCTTATATATTGTTGTTGAGCTTATAAGAAATACCATATATAGTGTTTATGATTATTTAATGCAATTTAGGCTCATCATTTTGGCTTTTACAAAACTTTTTTGCTGTCCCATATATATTTACATTCATCAATTATTAAAATCTTTTAAAAGCTAAATAATTGGTCTTATTATGATAATATTATTACACATTACTCTTTCGTCTATTACAATCAGCACATAGCATTTGGCAATTACTATCAATAGATTTACCGCCTTTACTCCATGGAGTTATATGGTCGGCTTGCATCTCATCAATCTCAAAATGCTTTTTACATTTAGTACATATACCTTTTTGTCTTTCATATGCTTTCCGTGCCATTTTCGGGGTAAACGCCCTTATGCTTAAATGTCTTTCGTCACCATTTAGCAGATACTCATATATTCCAGAATGTTTGGTCACATCTTCATCATCTAAAAGCTCAACTATCCTTGCCTCAAGATGTTTTGGGTCATACTTATTTGCACCATATTTATTGAAAAAAATACCCCAATCAAGACCTTTCATTTCCTTACTTCGGTATACAGGAAATGTTACTTTTACCCAATTAATGACTGACTGAAAATAAAGCCATAATTCATTGCAATTTGTATCATGCTGATGTTCTGCCATATAATCTTCGATTTCTTTTCCATCTCTTGACGCAATCCAACGAATAGCAGATTCAAGGTAATTTTGTCGAATTGGTGAGCCATTCAAATAATCACTTGCTATCGCATATGCAGGACAACCAGGTTTGCTAAAATATTTCTTTGCCTCTGTCAACCACTCCCCAGTATAAATAGCATTGCGTAACTCCTGAGCAGTCAACTGTTCACCTGCTATGTTTATTATTTTGAACCAATCCAATTTTTCCTTGTCAGTTCCCTCACAAATATAAATCATTAATGGATAGACAAGAATCTCCTCTCTTTCTGTCTGAGTCAGATTGTCAAAACCCATATGGTCTATGGAATAATCGCCATTCACATATTGGCAGAGGCTAATTGTTCGTTGTTGTCCGTCCAAAACTTCAAAATTACCATCATCGCTTTTAACCCAATACATAACATTAAGAGGAAAATTTTTTTGCACAGTTCGAATGACTTCATCTCGCTGCTTGTCTTTATAGATAAACTCACGCTGAAAAGCAGGGCGAATATTCAATCGTCCATTATAACCAATGACTCCATTTTCTGCACTGTCTATATAGCCCTCAACAACTTCTCGAACGGGAATTTCATATAGCTTGATTTTCATTATACTCTTCTCCTTATAACCATTCTCGCATATAACGTTCTTTGTTTGCCATCATTTGTTAACTTGAATCTACCTTTGTCATTAGTAAATTCTTTATCAATCCCCATAAATTCAAATTGTTCGGGATTATATTTATCTGCGAATGTTATTGGAACTCCCATAACGCCGTAATAATCACAAGGAATGTCGGCAGTTCTACTAACCTCAATTGCATCATAATTGTCATATTTGGGGTAAATTTCAGGCGAATATGTCCTAAATAAAGGCATATCTTCATGACGCTTATCTATATCAAGGTTTGTAAACCAACAAATATTACCCATGCGTCGCCATTTTTGTCCATGTTCGTCTATCTTAAAATCGGTTTTCTTTTCTTCGTAACTATTAGGTACTTTAAACCAAAAATGTCCACTCTTGTAACCTAACCATACCTTATTGTCACGAATTAAAGGCAAGATTTCGCCATATGTAATTGCATTTTGATTTCCAATTATTACGAATGCCTTCTTATGTTCT
>NZ_JAWQJF010000078.1:0-30908 GCF_033447055.1 Sedimentibacter sp. | reverse complement strand
TCTGCTTTTTTATTTTTAAATTTATTATCAAATATTCTTGGCTCTATATCTTGAATCATCATTTACCTCTCATTGTAGATTTATTTATTTGTTATTATAACATAATACCTAATCCTTGGAAATAAATTTAGTGAAATAGCTTTTTACTTGGAAACCGTCTTATTCAGTTTTCGAATGGATTCTGCATGGGAATAACCAATGAAAAATTTCTTGCAAACGTATATTTCCGGTATTATTTATTGTTGTTTTTTGGTTGATTATAAAGTATAATTAGAAAAATAAATATATAATTAACTATTGTTACTGTGGGTGTTTTTTATAACAAATAAAGAAAGCAAGAAAAATATTTTTAATTTAAATGAACGGAATTTTCTGTCCTTGTATTTTCCTTGTTTTTTTATTGGTTGCTTGCATGCGGAAGTTTAAACAACATTGAGGACGATTATTGTTTCAGGTGCAATTGTCCTTTGTTGAAATAACAGGAGGAGGCTTTATGAAAAATAAAAAGATACATTAAATAATTCATTGGTGTACTAAATCGTTAACATAAGAATTTTAATTCTACATTGAAATTTATATAGAAATATAATGCAATACTGTAGCAAAGTTTTAGGCAATATTAAAATGAAAAATAACATGAAAGGAGAATTATATGGATAACTACATTGGAATACCTAAAATCCCCAAAAGCCTTACAGTAAGCCCTAAAGTCGATCTGCCGGAAATCAGTAAAAAAAGTATCCATGACACCAATAATTTTGACAGCTATGAACATTCATGGCAACTTATTTTCCACTTATTAGTCGAAGGAGGACGCAATCTACCCCAATTATCAAAGACAGTACTCATTCCATTAGCTATAGTTACAGTTGTCAATATTGTGTTGGAATCACTGTCTACATACTTTTTACCTGGTTTCTTAAGAACTTTGTTATTGTTCTTGATTTTTTTAACGTCTTCTTACAACAGTATTATTCCACGCACGGTTTATTGGGTAGTGATTTTTACTGTTGGTAAAACTCTGTTTAGAAGAGTAAGAAGCGAAGGCTTTTCTAAGGTGATGAGTGATTTTCGTCGACTTCCAATTGATTTCAAGGAAGCGAAGTTATCATTAGGAAGATTTACAAATTATTTTCTGTTGATTGGAATCGGTCTGGGTTTTGTCACTGCTAATTTCTTATCCAGAAATAACCGCATAGACAAAATCGCAGTCTGCCTTGTTCTGGCAATAGCCATTATTAATACTCTTTCCAAAGGAAAAAAAGGATTGCTTTTTACTTCAATTAAATTATTTTATAAGGATTTTACGGATTTCTTCAAAAATACCGGAGCGATTTCGGAAAATCAAATTTATGTCTTGATTTCGGGATATATTCTCGGGCTTATTTCCAATACAATTTTTGCATTTATAAAATTGGATTTTGGAGGTTATATATTAGGAGGAATTCTGGTTGCCATAGGATTTATATTGATTTTCAACAATAATAAAGGGGTGAAAGAAAATCGAGTTTAGGACAGTAAGAGACGATCGATTTAGATTCGCTTATAGCTTTGATTTAGATTCCGGTTTTTATTACCGAACCGGCATTATTGATGACGAAGGTAAGGACAGCGGTCGGGATCCTTTTCGTGGATCTTTTCCCCATCTGCTTGATGTGGGTATAATGGGGCATTGCGTACACGGCGCCAGCGGGCTATGTGTAAAAGCCGGAGTAGAGTGTTACCAGGATGGGTTACATAAAAAAGAGCCAAATATGACTTTAGAAGATTACTGTTGGATAGTCGACCAGTGCAAGGGAAAAATGTTTCAGATTGCTCTTGGCGGAAGGGGAGATCCGGAGATGCACGAGCATTTTGAGGCTATTCTCAGTTACTCAAGAGAAAACGATATTGTGCCAAATATGACAACTTCGGGATTCGGTTTGACGCCCGAAAAAGCGGATTTAATGAAAAAATATTGCGGGGCTGTGGCAGTTAGCTGGTACCGGTCGCAATACACTTTAGAAGCTATCAAACTTTTAGTGGATAAAGGGGTTAAAACCAATATTCACTTTGTTCTGGGCAATAATTCTATCAATGAGGCTTACCATTTACTGACCGAACATCTTTTGCCGGAAGGAATCAACAGAATAATCTTTCTTTTGCATAAACCGGTTGGGTTGGGCACGAGCAGCAATGTTTTAAATGCATCTGACCCGAAAGTCAGAGAATTTTTTGGTTTGTTTAATGAAGAAAAATATTGTGAAATGGCTGGTTTCGACAGCTGCTGTGTTCCGGGACTGATAAATTACAGCCCGAATATTCATCCGGATTCTATAGATACATGTGAAGGGGCAAGATATAGCGCATATATAACTCCTGATCTAAAGATGACTCCTTGTAGTTTTGATCAGGAAATGAAATGGAGTTACGACCTTAAGGGACATACAATAGAGGAAGCTTGGGAGAGCAGACCTTTCGAGGCATTCAGGACGGTACTTAAGACAGCTTGCCCCAATTGTTCTCAAAAATCAAAATGTCTTGGCGGATGTCCGATTAAAAGAGAGATAGTTTTATGCCATAAATATCAGGAGGGAAATAATGAAAATAAGAAATGATTTTGTGACAAATTCCAGCAGTACAAGTTTTGGCGCTGCTTCAGCTACTGGAATCATAACGGCCATTCTTTCGGCGTTAGGCATCGGAGCGTCTATGGCAGCGGCAGAGGCAGCTTCAGGATTAGGAAGCGGCGGAGGTGGTATTACGAGCGATAATTTAGGTCCTGACAGGGATTTTGATCCCGATAGTTTTTCACGTTCAGACGTTGACTATAATAAAAAAATGGAAAAGTTTGAATCAGAGATTGAGGAATACGAGAAGGAATGGGAAGATACCAAAGGTACATTAGAGGGAGAAGATTACGAGAAGGCACAAAAACAGTATCAAGACTATATAGAATACCTGAAGAATAAGAAGCAGGAAGCTGAAAACTATGAGTTTCAAAAAGAACTGGAAAAACTAACCAAGGAAGCGGAAGCGGAATGTAAAAAGGATTGGATAGAACGTCAGAAGGAAGACCTGAAAAACGCCAGGGAACAGATTGAAATGATTGATGCGACTATACGTGGATACGGTAAAGCAGGGTATGATATTAAGGAAGCTGAAAGCCAGCTGGAAATGTATAAGGCCAGAGAAAAAGATTTGGAACAGACTTTACAAAAAGAGGGTATAGAATATAATTATAAACCCCAGCAAAGGGAGGATATCGGCCCCAGCAAAGTTATAACGGAAAAACTCAAAGAAATAGATGAGAAATATGAGCAGATGGTACAAGATTTAAGAAAAGAAAAGATGGACAGAAAGAAAAAAGAGATCATCGAGAGAAATATAGAGGCATGGAAGGAAGAGAGCAAGGAATATCTTAAATATGCCAATACCGCCGATAATTATTTGAAAACAGCAGAAGTCGTTCAGACGGGTGCTGATATAGGAGTTGATGTTCTGGAAAAAGTTACCGGACCTGCAGGTAAGGCAATCAAGAAGACGTATGTTTTTACCAAAGGGTTTGCGGGAGGAGCAGGAGAGGCTATGGCGGACCCGGCCAATGCAACTTCCCATATTATAAAGGGTACAATTAAAGGAGCTGGTGATTTGGCCAAGGAATTTACTGAAAATCAATGGGCTAAAGATGGTATAGGTTTAACTTCTGAAGTAAGCCAAGGGGCTGTGGATTCATATCAGAAAGGTGAAGATATAACTTCTGGAATGTTAAAAGGGGCACAAAAAGCTGGTGTTGATGCAGCAGGGGATCGCTTAACAAATAAGTTTTTGCCAAATTCGGCCAGGGATATTGATTTTGGCAAATATTCAGGCAAAGAGATTCTTAAAGGAGTGGCAGGTGGCAATCCTACCATAAAGGATTTTCTTAAAGACAGCATTAAAGATTCCATAAAAAATAACACTATTAATCAGGTAAAAAATCTGCCCAAAGGCGAGGGTTTTGTCTTTGGTGACTTGAAGATAGAAATGTAGGAGGCGGATGATGAATAAAGAGTTAACATTAAAAAACAGAGATTTAAACTGGCTGGGTAAAGCCTTTGGTGATAATTCGCTTATTTCACCTTTCAAGTTATCTCAAGAAGAAGAGTTTACGGCTGGTGATAAAAAGAGACTGATTGATATTGGTGTCATCGGTGAAGATAACAATGTTAAAGCTGATTATTTTCCAATGTTGGACATCCTTTCTGGTGCTGACGGATATATTCAGGTAGTTTTCTCAAGAGGACCGGTTATGGCCAAGAAAACTATTTTGACTAAAAAAGATGAGAAGGTTTCTTTAATTTATAAAGCTGATGAAGCGGTTATCAATATGCCGTCTAATCCTTACGGAATGGTAGAATATCTAAAGGATTTTATGGGAAGCAGCAAATTGACAGGCAGCGATCTTTCTCTTGACGAAGATGCAGCTGATGTGCTTACTTTTGCCGTGATTGCTGATCTCTATAAGAGAGAAGTTTTAAAAGCTTATGCGGCAGAAGAGGTTTTCGTTTGTCCGGGATTTAAAAAACAGGATATATTGAATTCGGTGAACAATATTAGAGCCAATTCACAAAGTCTTTCATACCATGTCTTTGTGCTAAACAGTGGTTTTGAGAAATTTACCATTGAAAAGGTTGAAGAAATACTGAATTCATTGATATCTAAAGGCTTAATTAAAAGGGAAGAAGAATTTTATATGCTACAAGGTGATGCACTTTTATTTGCCGGTAATTTCTTGGTAATAGAAAATATTATTGAAGTGATAGTTGGACAAGTCAAAGATGACAAATTGTTTAGGTCAAATTTCCTTTTAATACAGGCAGGTCCTCTTGATGTTGTTTACCTTGAAAAATCTGACAATAAGATATTCCTAGAGTGCATGTCATCATTAAACGCCCAAACATTACTTTCAACCGTACTATCAGAAAAACCTAATATTATATAAAAAAGTGGATTAGAATATTAAGCGTTCTATAATAAAATAAAGGAGAGCTAGCAATGAAAAACAGAATTATTTCCTTAATCCTAGTAATATCAATGCTAATGACGCTAACTGGCTGTGGAGATAGTAAACCAGCTGAAGCAGATGAAAAACTGCTCATTGAAGGTATTCTTGACCAAGAGAATACATCTCTTGAATCACAGGGTGTTAAGATTGCATTTGATCCAGTAAATCTTCCTGAAGGAGCAAATGCTCGGATATCAACCATTTCAGGCGCACCTGCTTTGGATGAGGAGAGCGGTATAGATCTTCTGGTTTACGATTTCACAGCTGAGGGTGTATCCGAATTTCCAGGAGTAGTGGAAATTACAATTCCTCTGGAAATTAATGAAGGTGAGATTCCAGGAGCGGCATATTTCAATGAACAAACCTCAACATGGGAACCAGTGGCATTCAGATACAACCCACAGAGTAAATCTGTGCTGATTCTTACGGATCACCTTTCCAAGTACGGTGTTTTTTCTGTTTCAGGAGAGGGCAGTAGAAGAGCCAAAATCCAGTTCCTTGGTCTTTATGGAGAAGGCGATGATGAGGACTTTCTTGCAGCTGTTGAAGAATTCTCAATAGGCGGTGTTCCCGCAGCCCAGTGCATTGAAATCGGTTCAAATGCAGCAGGAGATGCATTGCAGCTTGGTGGTGATTTTTTGGGAAATATGGTCCAAAGCGCAGGCTACCTGGCATATGGTGATGATGTCCTTTCTTCCGTAGGAGACCACCTTGGCAGCATTGGACTCCTTGTATCAGTGGTACAGATAGGTACGAATATCTACAATGGGAAGATTAATGATGCCTTGGTTGGATCCATGAAGACTTCCTATACATACGTGATGGGCAAGGTAGTTTCAAAGTTGAGCAATTCAGTTCTATCAGCCGGAATGGCCTCTGTTGCCATTGTCGACTATGCAATTAACAAGTTTGGCACCGCTGCCATTGAGGGACGTGCAGATATCTACAGAGATGCCTATTCCATTTACTACATGAAGAAAGAAGATGGCTACAAGGGCTCTGATTATTGGTACAACACTTTTTATCCAATGTTTAGCGATCCAAACATGACTCAGGACAAAATAAAGGAAGAAGTAGATAGAATCGTTACCGAGCACTGCAATGAATTTTGGACTGGTACCAACAAACTAGGAGTTGACTACTATGTCTCAGAGGCTAGGGAAAGAATGGCCTGGACTGGCGGAGGAGCTGGTCTGAACCAGGAACTTCAGAATTCACTGAACCAGGAGAGGCGCTCAATTCTATATAACGAAATACTCCCAGGGGTATTCAACCAGATTGCTCTTAAAATAAATATGGAAAATGAAAGAAAACTAAGAAACGAATACAAAGATCTCACAGATTATCTTAACACTGTTGTTTCATTCAGCGTCAAGGACGATAAGAAAACTTATGCTAATTATATTGCAAGATTTTCTCCTCTTAATGAGGAAGCTGAGGTTGACAACTGGACCGGTAAATTCAAAGATGACGGATCCATTTCTACAACCTTTACACTATATGGTCACATGTATGCAGGTGCTCCAAACAAACTGGATATCTTCGAACCGGATGCAGATTTGGAAAAGGATGAACCTGTAAGAAGCATCGAATTCAAGGTTACTCCTCCTACCGTAGAAATTGTACTTGGTGATGAACTAACTGGTCTCAAGTATGAGGGAGGAGATAAATCAAAGATAATCCAACTAGGACTTCATGCGGCCTTGAGGGGTGCAGATGTAATCAAAGTTGAGCAGGACGGCACATTTACTGCAGAGGTGGATTACGCAACTGCCAGCGGAGGTGAAGGGAACAACACATTTACCAGCGAAGTTTCCGGGTTTGTTATAAACGGAAAGATTGACCCCGACACCCTTTCAGGAACTGCCAACTTTAGCGGGTTGTTCCAGTTTAGACGAAAGGAAAAAAGTCCACTTGCTGCAATGGAAGGAGAAACCAAGGAATACATTACAAACTACAACTATGATGATATGGTGGAAGGTACTATCAACATATCAGGAGATGGTGAAGCTGTTGTATTCACCGCACAGATGAAATCGAGTAGATCTGGGTACACAAAACTACAGTACCATTCCATCGACCAGGCTGGAACTGAATTTTGGGGTGATAATCCCACAGTAACAGACAAATCTGAAGAACTAACTAGCTCCGGTATCTATAAAATGTCTGTTCAGAGATAATAATATTTATCAAATTATTAGAGCTCATATTTTGAGCTCTTTTATAGTTTGCGAGGTATGTTAAGGGGACGGAATAGAAATTTAGAAATGTGATATGACAATAACCCCGTCCCTATGACATCCGTCCCTATGACATCTTGCACAAAAAAAGGAAATTGGATACCTATAACATTATACTGTGGACAAAACATTCAAATTAAAGCTTTTATGTGGATAACATTTTTCAGATAAGATTATTCTGAAATCAGGCAGTTACAAAAAGATTTACCTTTCAGTGCTGTAACTTACCTTTTAACATTGAAAAAAATGTCACAAAATGTTATAGTATCTTCTATATAATGACATTTAACATGGAGGGAAATTTTGGATATTAATTTTGATGACATCAGTAAAATGTTTGGTAAAAAAGCTAAAGAATATGCTGGTGATAAAGAGAAAACTAGTAAATTACTTAGAGATGCAGCAAAGAAAGCTAATGATTTGGAAAAGAAGAAAGGTCCACTTGAGGAGATATGGTACAATATTCAGTTACTTTTTGGTATGGTTAAAGACTGGATAAGCGGAGAATATAAAGCGATACCAGTTGGTTCTATAGTTGTAATAATAATAGGACTTTTATATTTTGTTTCTCCAGTAGATATTATACCAGATTTTATTCCAGGTGGTTTGGTTGATGATGCCCTTGTATTAGGATTAGTTATTAAGCAAGTGAAGAGTGATATAGATAAATATAAGGTTTGGAAAGAAAGTTATTAAAAATAATGTTTATAGCTAATGTTTATAGCTAATGTTTATAGCTAATGTTTTTAGCTGGCAATAATATAACTATAAAGAAATTATAATGATTATTTCTGAAAGACACAGCTTGCAATGCAGGCTCTTTTTGTTTTACAATAACCCCGTCCCTAGGACACCTAAAAGAACTGCCTTAATAGACAGTTCTTTTTACTTGAAAAATATTGGATTGTTGTCAAAGTGTTGTCACTTTTAACTTATCAAATCGTATACATGATGAGCCATGAGGGATTCGAACCCCCGACGAACAGATTCGAAGTCTGCCACTCTATCCCCTGAGCTAATGGCCCACGACTAATAAATTATAGTACAAACAGAAGGTTTTTTCAATAGCTAAAAAAAATAAAAATATTTTATTTATTTATAAATTGTGCTATAATGACAAATGTATGTTTATAGTATGGTGAATTATTTTATTAGGATAAAATTGTACAACATGGCATATAAATAAATATAAGCGCTTAAATTTAGAGCTTAACATTAATTATCGGGAGTGAGTATATGGTATCTAAAAAAAAGTATATTCTTACGATTATCGTGGTTGTTTTTGTGACGGCTTTTCTTACTATGTCACTAGGAAATGTATTTTTAGTTGAAATAGGGCAAAAGGTAGTTATATCGGAAGAAACATACACCCAAATGAAGGATATGTACGACAAGTATGCAAAGCAAGAAAGTGTTATGCAAATTGCAAGAAATGATTTTTTATATGAGGCTGAAGAGGATGTAATGCTCGAAGGCGCATTGGAAGGAACTCTTAAAGCATTGGGAGATCCATATACCCAATATTTGTCAGAAGAAGATTTTGCTGCACTAATGCAGGATACAGAAGGTTCGTATGAAGGTATAGGTGTCTACATAACAGCAAGTGATGATGATAAAATATTAATTGTTTCACCGATAGAAGATACACCGGCAGAAAAGGCGGGACTTAAAACAGGTGACAAAATAATAAGAATTAACGGTACTGAATATACTGCAGACCAGATTGACGCGGCGGTTAATATAATGAAGGGTATGCCTGGTACCAGTGTTACTTTGACAATAGAAAGAGAAAACACTGAAGGTGGCCAGGAAATTTCCGAAGTAGTTATTAATAGAGAAAAAATAAGAATAAAAACTATAAAGCCGGCAATGCTTGAAAATAATATTGGATATATCAGAATAACAACTTTTGATATGCAAACAGCAGATGATTTTAAAGTTGCTTATGAAGACTTAAAAACTCAAGGAATGAAGAGTTTAGTAATAGATTTGAGATATAATCCGGGTGGAATTATAGATGCCACTGTTGCTATTTCTGATATGTTTATGGGTGAAGGCGTTGTGACATATACTAAGACAAAGGCCGGAGAAATTGAGTATTTCAAGTCTGACAATGATGCTGAAAACTTACCGATAGTTCTGTTAATAAATGAAGGAAGCGCAAGTGCTTCTGAAATAATGGCTGGTGCCTTGAAGGATACACAAAGGGCTACCCTTATAGGAACTAAATCTTTTGGAAAAGGAATTGTTCAAAGGGTACAAAGATTTGGCAATGAAGGTGAAGGCATTAAAATGACAGTATCTGAATACTTCACTCCTAATGGAATTAATATTCACGGGATAGGAATAGAGCCGGATATTGAAATATTGTTACCTGAAGATGCGGCAGGATACGGAGTTGAGTTTTACGAGACAGACAATCAGCTGCAAAAGGCTGTTGAAGTATTAAGAGAAAAAGTAAATTAATAAATAAAAAAGAGGCAAGTCTATATAAAAAATAGCTGCCTCTTTTTGTGTTCAATATATTGTTATTAAGGTATTAAAAATTCAAATTAATAAATCAATACATTTTTTTCTGCATCATCCCAAATAACTGTTTTGTCAATTGCTTCACTGATGAATCTCAATGGAACCATTATGCGGTTATTTACGATTTTTGCTGGTGTGTCTAATCTTTTGGCAGTTCCGTTTATATATGCTGTACTGCTGTTTGCCGGAATTAAAATCTTTGTTGAACCTTTTTCTATAACAGCTGTGTTAGTATTCTCATTCCAATTTACATTGCAGTTTAAAACTTCAAACACTGCCCTTAATGGAACCATTGTTCTTCCGTTTTCGATAAACGGCCATTGATTAATTGAACTGAACTCTATATACTGGTCATAAACTTTTACGTTTACAGGTTTTAACGGTTTCTTATCTGTAATATATTCAAATGCTTTTGAATTTACTGCTGTAATGGCAGCTGTTTCTTTTATTCCCTGAAATTCAAAAAGCAAGTTGTAACTTCCTGAATCCTTAAAAGTCAAAGTATTATTTGAAATATTTAAATCATTTTCATCATAAGGATAAAGTAAAACATTTTTTGTTATATTGGCTTTTTTGCTTCCATACAAAGCGTAAACGTTGAAATTTACTTTTGTTGCAGTATTATACACTTTATCTGAAAAATCAAATGCAATGCTGTCTGGAGTTTCTTTATATTTAACATATAAATTTAAAATGTTGCATTCGCCTGTAGCATCGCTGTCAAGTTGCCCATATGCTATTTCAGAAATAAAATCGTATTTAAACAAATCTGACATGGCATTGTTTACGCTTTCTTGAGACAGAGACTTACTGATTCTGACAGAAATCTTTAATGGATGATAATTTATTTTGTTTTCAAGTATTGTGCTTAGGCCATTTTCTGTCAGGGCTGTATTTTCAGCGTTATAAATATCAAGACCTGTTTCCATCAACAATTTTTCATAGGATAATTCTTTAAGATAATCATAATATCTTACAGTTGATTTTGGAATAACAATATTTTCATTTATGGTATGATCTTTTAAAATTTCTTTTTCTGTAAGCATATAATAATCATATGAAATTGTATTGTTATCAGGCAGCGGGTCATTCCAAGTTGTGTCCAAGTGGAACCAATAATTCCCAAGCTTAACCATATTCCATATGTGTAGTTCTCCATTGCCTGTACCTGTAACCAATTTAACTGGAATATTAAGTTTATTCAGCATGTTGTATGTTAAAAGTGCATATCCGTTGCATACAGATGTGCCTTCTGTGAGCAGATCATAGTCTGAATAATACTGAAGGCTTGTATCGTACTTACCATTTAACACAATGTAATCATGAACGGCTTTAACCTTTTCATGATCATTCATATATGGAAGTATAATATCAGCCAAAATACTGTCGATTTTTTTATCGGCTTCTAATCTTTTAGTCGCTGTCATTATATAGTCCACATCAACATTTATGTTGCTTAATCTTGAAGTTCCTGAAATTTCCCATCCTACAGATTTAATGTTAGAATTTAAATATGAATCTTTATTTAAAACATTTTGCAATGTTTCTTCTATATTATCCAAAGATCCTGTATACTTAATATCAAAATTTTGATTGTATTTTTTCATTTGTTCAAATAAAACATTTTCCAGTTCGCTAAAATTGCCGGCATCGTAAGTAGCGCCATATGCATCTGATGTAAAAACAATTGCTGAAATTAACATAATGCCCATGGTTGTTTTAAAAATGGTTTTTTTCATTTCATCACCTTCCTGTTTGTTCATAACACTAATTATATACTATTTCTTGGAATAATTAAAGAGCTTAAAAATATTCTTGTCAACTTATTGAAAGAAAATATATTTTATTGTATTATAATTATATTTATAATAGTACTGCTCATTAATACTAAGACGTAATTTAAATAGAAAAAGTTTCATAAAAGGAGAAATTATGTATAAAAATATTTTAAACGATATATTACTAGAGGAAAAACCTTCAAATAGCATATATGAACTGATTGAATCCGGTGAAATAAACAATATAATTCCCGAATTAACGAAATTAAAAGGATTCGACCAGCAAACTCCATACCACGACAAAGATGTTTTGGATCACACAATGGCTGTGCTTGACAGCATAAAGCCAAATTTAAATTTAAGAATGGCAGCACTTCTTCATGACATAAGCAAACCTGATTGCTTTACAATTGATGAAAAAGGGAGAGGACATTTCTACGGTCACCACATTAAGTCAGCGGAAGAAAGCGAAATAATACTTGAAAGACTAGGATATGACAATGATTTTATCATGAATGTTAGAACGCTTATTAAGTATCATTATATAAAAGAAATAGTTGCAAATGTTAAAGAAAAGGGTATAAAAAAATTTATTGATTCTGTTGGAGAAGAACGATTGGATGACATGCTTGAATTAATAAGAGCGGACATGATGGGAAAATCAAATTCAGGAAATATTGAAGTTGTTGATAAGTTAAGAAATATGTGCGATGAATATCTGCAAAAGAAGGATGCGGAATAAATCAGTATTCAGACTATTGACAAACCACGACTTCGTCTCAAAATGACGATGTCATAATTTATATCTTATAAAGATTTACAAATAAATAGGAGAGCACAAGGCCCTCCCATTTATTAGCATTTTATTTATTCAGTTACTGTTTCAGTGGAAGGTTCTTCCATCATTTCAGTAGCATCAGGTGCATTTAGTGCTTCTTCAGGAATTTCAAAGTCTTTTGCTGCATTAACATTTAAAATATCCATAGTCATTGTAGCTTTCATTCCATATTTCTTGTACGTCAGTTGAAGCTACAAGCACTGATTGTTTCTTTTTTTGGTTATAGCATTGAATATTTAATTTTATGAGTATATAATAGTATTAGTTATTAATATGCAGTTAGAAGTGAATTATTTTATTTGTCATGAAAATGTATTATTAAGGGGAGAGCTATGGATAAAAAATATATTCTTGCATTAGATCAAGGCACTACAAGTTCACGAGCTATTCTTTTTGACAGAAATGGAGCAATTGTAAGTTTATCACAAAAGGAGTTTAAGCAAATATATCCTAAACCGGGGTGGGTTGAGCACAACCCTTTAGAAATTTTGGAAACTCAATTAAGTGCGGCAAGGGAAACCATAAAAGGCATCAATGCTGATGAAATTGCTTCTATAGGAATTACGAATCAAAGAGAAACTACTGTGCTGTGGGATAAAAACACAGGTAATCCGGTTTACAATGCAATTGTATGGCAGAGCAGGCAGACTGCTGAAATATGCGATGAATTGAAGAAGTCCGGTTTAGAGTCGTACATAATGGAAAATACAGGATTAGTGATTGATGCATATTTTTCCGGAACAAAAATTAAGTGGATTTTGGACAACGTGCCGGGAGTTAGGGAAAAAGCCGAAGCAGGTGACATATTGTTTGGTACTATGGATACTTGGCTTGTATGGAACCTGACCGGAGGAAAAGTTCATATAACCGATTATTCCAATGCTTCGAGAACAATGATTTACAACATAAGAAATCTTGATTGGGATGAGAAAATATTAAGTGCTTTGAATGTTCCAATATCAATATTGCCAGAGGTAAAACAATCATCCGAGTTTTATGAAACAACAAATAAAGATGTTTTTGGTGTTGAAATTCCCATTGCGGGTATAGCAGGAGACCAACAGGCAGCACTTTTTGGACAATTGTGTTTTCAGGAAGGTATGGTAAAAAACACTTATGGTACCGGTTGTTTCATGCTCATGAACACAGGTGAAAAAATTGTTAAATCCAACAAAGGTCTTTTAACTACCATAGCATGGTGCGTTGACAACAAAGTTGAATATGCTTTAGAAGGTTCAATATTTGTAGCCGGAGCTGCAATTCAATGGCTTAGGGATGAGCTTAAAATAATTCATGATGCTGCAGATTCTGAATATTTTGCTAATAAGGTTAAAAACAGCAATGGAGTTTATGTAGTGCCTGCCTTTACAGGCTTGGGAGCGCCATATTGGGATATGTATGCAAGAGGTGCAATTGTAGGACTTACAAGAGGTGTCAACAGAAATCACATTATAAGGGCAACTCTTGAATCCATTGCATACGAAACTAAGGATGTCATTGAAGCAATGATTGAAGATTCTGGAATAAATTTGACAGCATTAAAGGTCGACGGCGGAGCTACAGCCAACAATTTTTTGATGCAGTTTCAGTCTGATATTTTAAATGTAAATATAGAAAGGCCTGAAGTGACAGAAACTACTGCATTGGGAGCTGCGTATTTAGCAGGGCTTGCTGTGGGATTTTGGAAGTCAAAGGGCGAGATAGCTCAAAACTGGAGCATCAATAAAAAGTTTAAGCCGCAAATGGATGAAGAGAAAAGAAACAAACTTTACAGAGGCTGGAAAAGGGCAGTTGACAGATCTAAATTATGGGTATGACCTAACCCCATTTTTCAGAGTGGTTTTTCTGAAAAATGGATGGTAGGTCAACCGCAACGAATTCCAAATTTATGCGAACGAAGAGAGCAGATAAATTGGTGAACTCGACTGCGTTATAAATCAAATCACTTTAAATCACTAAATGGAGGATTAAAAAATATTATGAATAAAAACTTTTTTATCAACAACAGAGCAAAATTTGCAGAAAAAATGGAAGATTACTCTACAGCGGTGTTTTTTTCAGGAAAAGCACCAAGAGAAAGTGCTGACCAGGAATATGATTTTTCTGTGGATAGGAGCTTTTTTTATCTTACAGGAATAGACAGAGAAGACATGGTTTTGATTATTAATAAAATAGCAGGGAAAGTAACAGAAGCATTATACATACCTCCTGTTGATGAATATTATGAAAAATGGTTTGGAATTTTCATGAGAAAAGAAGAAGCTGCAGAAGTTTCAGGAGTTAAAACAATTGAAATCAGAGATGAATTCATGACTCAGTTTGCCAAAAAGCTTTCTTCTTCAGATAGACCTGATCAAGTGTATATTTTTTCTTATATTACTGACAAGGATGAACCTTATGACAGTTACAGAAGCCTTGCCCATTGGATTAGAAACCAATATCCGGCTGTTAATATTAAGAGTTCTCTTGATATAATGACTGAATTAAGAAGTACAAAATCAGAAGAAGAAATAAACGAAATCAAAACTGCAATTGGATATACAAAGGAATCTTTAGAATTTGTAATGAAAAATTTAAAACCAGGAAAATATGAGTACCAGGTTAAGGCAGATTTTGAATATCAGCTTATGCTCAGAGGTACAAAACCAAGCTTTAAAACTATAGGAGCTTCGGGAGCCAAGGCTGTAATTCTTCACTACATAGAACTTCAACAAAAAATTGCGGATGGGACGATGATACTTCTGGATTTAGGGGCATTAGCAAATAATTATGCATCTGACATTAGTAGAACATATCCTGCAAACGGAAAATTTACACAGAGGCAAAAAGATATTTACAACCTAGTTTTAGAAGCACAAAATGTGGCTATGGGTGAAATGTATGTTGGAGCATCAGAAGTGGCTGTAAATGATGCGGTAAAAGCACATTTTGCAAAAGGTTTAAAAAGTTTGAAAATCATAAAAGATGATTCAGAGGTTGAAAAATATTATTACCACAGCATAGGTCATCCTCTTGGTCTTGATGTTCATGATTTGAGAAGAAGAGACAAAATAATGCAGGAAAATAATGTTTATACGGTTGAACCCGGATTGTACATTAAAGAAGAAGGTATTGGCATCAGAATAGAAGATGATGTGTGGGTAACTAAAAATGGTATAGTTAATTTATCAAAGGATATTATTAAAACTGTAAATGATATAGAAAATTTCATGAAATAAAATAGATCCCTCTTAAAAGGAGGGGTCTATTATTTTAAGACTATTTACACCGTAGTCTCCTATTTCAACATTCCACGTGGTTAATTCATTTCCGTGCCAATCAGTACCACCGGTTTTTATTAATTCATGTTCATTAGCAAAATTTTCATAGCGTTCTACTAATTCCTTATTATGATAAGGATAATATACTTCAACTCCACCTAGACCTCTAGGAAGAAGAAGTTCCATTTCACTTAAATCAGCATTTCCTATTCGGGCAGGGTGAGCAAATACAGCTATTCCACCAGCTTGCTTGATTACCTCAACTGATTCAGAAGGATGAACAGGAAAATTTTCAATAAAGTGATGATCCGGATAAAGTTTTATTTTGCTGTTAAAAAACTCTGGCCAGTCTTTTAAAGTATAAGGAGCTCCATCATCGATCATTGCTTTTAAAATGTCTGATAAAGCTAATGATTGTTTAAAATCTGAATATTTTAATATTTTATTCAAGTCAAAATCTATAATGTGATTTTTTTGAAGCCAGGTGTAGCGTTCTAAAAAAGTTTTGTTGAAATAATTTCCTATTATTTTTAATAAATCCTGTAACTGTTTGTTTGTTATATCTATGTTATATCCGAGTACGTGTATCAAATGTTCATTTGATACAGAAGAAATTTCTACACCAGAAATTGCTTTAATATTTTCCATCTCAGCTTTATCTATCATTTCAGCTACTCCAAAAGTAGTATCGTGATCTGTTAAAGACAGAGCAGGTATATTTTTTCCTTTTACAATTTTAATTATTTCATCTATTGAATCTGTTCCATCAGAATATTTTGAATGAATGTGTAAGTCAATCATAAGTTACCCCTGAAGTATTATATAGTATTATATCATTTTCATTCCGTAATTGTAATATAATATTTGCTATTTTAATCATATTTTAATTATGTATTAATTAATTTTGAATTATTTATGTGTATTATAGTAGTTGCTAGAATAAAATATAGTAATAAAATAAATGGGAGATGTAAGATGGAATTATTAATAGGAATTATTGTATTTTTTATATTTATAGTTGCAGCGCTAAATATAGGGATTGTGTTATTTAAAATAATTTTTACAATCCTAGGAGCAGTGATTGGTTTTTTTCTTATAATGTTGCTGATACCTTTGGGTATAGGAATTTTGCTTATTCCGGCAATAATTATAGGAGTAATAGTGGCGATTGTTAAATGTATACAGCTTATATTTTAAATAAACATAAGTAATAAGACTAAACAGGGTTGTTTTACAAGTTGATTTTTACAAATATATTGACAAAATTGAGATTTTTATGTATAGTTTTACATATGAAAAACAATAATATGTAAAGCGATGAAAAGAAGAGTAATTTATAAATCATGACAAAGAGAACTGGGGTAGGTGGAAGCCGGGGATTGATTTATAAGTGAACATGGCCTTGGAGCTTTGTACCCGAGCAATTGTTAGGGTAGGACGGTTGGTATACGTTATAATACATGGTCTACGACCTATTGAGACACATATTGTGAAATATGTGCAAAAAAGAGTGGTAACGCGATATTTCGCCTCTTAGCTTATGCTAAGAGGCTTTTGTATGCCCTGCATGACTTGACCCAATTTGTTCGAGCGCTAGCGAAGTACAAATTGCTGGTAAGTCAGCCGCAACGAGCACCAAATTTGTGCGACGCAAGGAGCAGACAAATTTGTGTTGCGAGACTGTGAACCCCATTTTTCAGAGCGACTGTGTATGCCCTAACCAAGATGAATATATAATCAGGAGGAAATAATGAATAAAGGAAAATATTATTTAACAACAGCAATTGCCTATACATCAGGGAAACCTCATATTGGAAATACATATGAAATAGTTCTTGCTGACAGTATAGTAAGATTTAAAAAACAGAATGGATATGATGTATATTTTCAAACAGGAACAGACGAACATGGACAAAAAATACAAATTAAGGCTGAGGAAGCAGGAAAAACTCCACAGCAGTTTGTTGATGAAGTAGCAGGAGAAATAAAACGCATTTGGGATTTAATGAACACTAGCTATGATAAATTTGTTCGTACAACTGATCCAATGCATGTAAAAAAAATACAGCAAATATTTAAAAAACTCTATGATCAAGGTGACATATACAAGGGATATTATGAAGGATGGTATTGTACACCAGATGAAGCATTTTTTACTGAATCACAGCTTGTAGACGGCAAATGCCCTGATTGCGGCAGAGAAGTACATATGGCAAGAGAAGAAGCTTACTTTTTTAAAATGAGCAAGTATGCAGATAGACTCATGAAACATATTGAAGAACATCCTGAATTTATTCAACCGGAAGCACGTAAAAATGAAATGATAAATAATTTTATTAAACCGGGTTTGCAGGATTTGTGTGTATCAAGAACATCATTTAACTGGGGTGTCCCTGTAACATTTGATGAAGGTCACGTGGTTTACGTATGGATTGATGCACTGAGCAACTACATTACATTCCTTGGTTACGACCCGGATGGAAATCACAGTGAACAATATAAAAAGTATTGGCCTGCTGATGTTCATTTGATTGGTAAGGATATACTTCGTTTTCATACCATTTATTGGCCTATTCTTTTAATGGCTTTAGGAGAAGAACTTCCAAAACAAGTATTTGGGCACCCTTGGCTTATGGTTGGAGAAGGTAAAATGAGCAAATCAAAAGGAAATGTAATTTATGCTGATGATTTGGTAGATTTTTTTGGGGTTGATGCTGTAAGATATTTTGTTTTGCATGAAATTCCTTTTGCAAGTGATGGCACGTTGACATATGAATTGTTAATAGAAAGAATAAATTCGGATTTAGCAAATATACTTGGAAATTTGGTAAACAGAACAGTTACGATGACAAACAAATATTTTAATGGAGAAATATTGCCCCCTACAGAACATGAACCTATTGATGATGAACTCATGAATCTCGCCCTTGACACACCTTTAAGAGTTGAGAAAAAAATGGATGAATTGAAAGTAGCTGATGCCATTGATGAAATTTTTACGCTTCTCAGAAGAAGTAATAAATATGTTGATGAAACTCAGCCGTGGGTACTAGGCAAAGATGAAAATAAAAGAGCCAGACTTGGAACAGTTTTATATAATTTGTTAGAATCAATAAGAATAGCAGCTGTTTTATTAGAACCGTTCTTACCAGAAACATCAGGAAAAATAATGAAACAAATTAATTCTGATAAAACTGATTGGGAATCATTGCTTGAATTTAATGGAATCGAACCTGGCAAGAAAGTAGGAACACCTGAAATTTTGTTTGCAAGAATTGATACAGCTAAAAAAATGGAAGAAATAAATAAAACAATTGAAGCTAATGGAATACAAACAGCTACTGTGGAAATAAAAACTATTGATGCTAAAGAAGAATTAAAAGATGAATCAAAAAAAGAAAATGAAGATGAAGATGATGGTTTAATTTCAATAGATGATTTTGCTAAAATAGATTTGAGAGTTGCAGAAATAGTAAAAGCAGAAAAACACCCTGATGCAGATAAACTTTTAATACTTCAGTTAAAACTTGGGGATGAAATCAGACAGGTGGTTTCAGGAATTGCAAAATATTACGAACCACAGGATTTGATTGGAAAGAAAATTGTTATGGTTTATAATTTGAAACCTATTAAATTAAGGGGTATTGATTCTAACGGAATGATATTGGCTGCACAAAAAGGTAAAAAATTAACACTTATATCAACACTGGAAGAAATTTCGGACGGAGCGAAACTTTCTTAAGAACAATTGATTTATCGATGGAAAAGTAATAAAATATAAACAAAGAAGGGATTGTGCAAATTGTATAATCCCTTCTTTTAATTATTTTATTATTTTCTAAACTTCTTTTTTCCACAATCCGTGAAGGTTGCAATATTCATAAGCTTCAACTACTTCATCGCCTTCGGCTAAGGCGAAAACTGCTACCGGCTGTTCACCAGGATCTAAGCATTTTCTTTGAACTGTGTTTTTAGTTACAAGGTAAATCCATTGAATGAAATGTTCAGGAAGCATTGGGTGTGCTACACTTCCTACTTTTACAGTTACTTTATTTCCTTCTATTTCTATTACAGGAACATGCTTTTCAGTGGCTGCGTCAACTGTATTTGGAAACAGTTCTTTCATTTCTTTTCCGCAACATACTAGTTTTCCGCCGCCATCATTAATCAATTCCACTAAATTTCCGCAAGTTTTGCAAATATAAAATTTTCTTTCGTTACACATGTTATACCTCCCAATAATTTAATTAATCTAACCCTAACTGTATACCCCAAAAAACAGTTTCTAAAACATATACTTTTAATTTATTCTGCTTTCTTAATACTCATTTTTAGAGCTATTAAACTTACCATTGCCATAGCAATAGCCATTGCTCCAATGTTTAAAATTGTATTTACTCCTGTTTCAAGAGCTAAAAATATATCATCTTGAACTAATGCAAAAATTGTTTGATACAACCCAAGTCCCGGTACTATCGGTATTACTCCTGGAAATATAAAAATCGTTGCAGGCATTTTAAATTTACGGGCATATATTTCTCCCATAAAAGCAACAATTGTTGTCCCCAGAAAAAATCCAAGTTTTATACTTCCATTGTTTATGCAGGTAATATATATAAAGTAGCCTATGGATGCAGTAAGTGATGAGAGTATCAATGTTTTTTTAGGAGCATTCATTATTAATGCAAAAAATAGAGATGCTGTAAAACAATATATTATTTCTAAAACAAACTTAATAATCATAACTTCCTCCTATGCTACTAATATTCCAAATGAATATGCCATGTAGATAATTACTCCAGCACCTGTAGCGAGTGATGCTGCCACAAGAAGAGCTTCTGTACTTCTTGCTATACCTGAGATTAAATCTCCCCTTATTGTGTCACGAATTGCATTAGTCATTGCAAGACCGGGAAGCAACGGCATTATGCTACCGACAATCACATGTTCATAATTACCCATTTCCGAAATGGAAGTTATTGTAATAGCTATGAATGCTATTACTAAACCTGCTACAATGCTTGAAAAAAACTGATAAGAATGAAGATTTTCAAAGTTTCTGATTATTGATGTAACTAATATTCCTGTCAATAATGCAATAATAAATTCAAATATTCCACCGCCAAAGAGCACTGTAAAAAATGCAGATGAAATTCCTCCGTAAAACAAGGAAAATCTATTTGTAGTACCTTTATCATTTTTAATAAATTCCAATTGAGTTAAGGCATCATCTAAGGTAATGGAATTTTGAGAGATTTGTCTTGAAATAGTGTTAACATCATTGAGCTTTTGTAAATTAATTGTTCGGTTTCTTATTCTTTTTACTATTGTATTGTTTTCATTACCATCAACTGATATTGTTATATAAAATCCTGTTGGAGTTGCAATTGCTTCTACCTCTTTAACATTAAAAGCTTTGCATATAAATTTAATCGTTTCTTCAGCACGGTAAGTTTCCCCTCCGTTTTCCAGTATAATCTGTGCTGATAATTTAATAATTTTTAAAAGCTTTATTGCGTTTATTTCCAAAATATCACCTTGCATAATAAAAATATAGATAAGTTTATTATACAACATCCTTTCCGGGTTAGTTTCTATAGAATAATTTTTATTGATTTAATATTAATATATTTTACCCTTATTTTTCTGCAATGTCTACCAGTATATTAAATTTAATGTTTCTGAGCTTAACAGAGATACACAGAACATTATTTATTACATATAATGAGCATGAATATATAAAATCTAAGGAGTGATTTGTTTTTATGTACAATAATAGCTTTAATAATAGATATGATAATTATAATCAAAAGCCATATATGGCCAGAAACATGATGGTAAAAAAAGCAGAAATACCTGTTCAGCAACCAATTATTGATGATACAATTGCTGATACAAAAACGGGATATTTAACAATAGGAGCATTTACTGCATTAGGGGCTCTTCCTGTCCCAAATGCTACGATAACCGTATATGAAACTTTAGAAAACGGAGAACAATTAACACATGCTGAATTATTGTCAGATGCGAATGGCAGGGTGCCGGACATTGAATTGCCTGTAAGATATAATCCACTAGATCCATATATGAGCCCTGAATATTATTTTACGCCTTATAACTTAAGAGTGCAGGCTAGAAATTTTTATACAGTTAATGTTATGAATTTACGAATTTTTCCAGGTATAAAAACTTCTTATAAAATTGACATGATTCCTGTAATTGCAGGCGAATCAGGTGCTCCTGAACAGACATTTATCATCCCATCAAGCCCTATCGATGGTTTAAACGACTAAAAAGATACATATGAAATAAATCAGCAATTTATATTGCTGATTTATTTCAATTTACAATTAATTAAAATATAAATTGATTTTTGTATTTGATATAGTTTCTCTAGTTAAATTACGATTTGGATATTTTCCATATTACGCCGGTATTAGGTAATGTAAAATTCGGGTTCATAGGGATGGAAATTCCGTAGTCTAAAACATACATTGCGCCGTCAGGTCCAAAAACAACATCCCAAGGTCTTTCAAATCCTCCTCCTTCTGTAAAAGAAGCTCCAAGTCCAGATCTGTTAATGGCAAAAACACTTTCACTCCCATCTTCCATATTAATTCTTAAAATTCTTCGTCCTACCCCCGGCAGAGGATATCCACCTGTACTAATTGGAGAAATACTGCCTGATTCGGCTACATAAGCATCCCCATATGGTCCAAAATCACAATTGTAATTAAAATCAAATCCCCTTGCACCTGAGTGAGGTTCAATAACAGTGAGTGGTTTTGGCGGAATCATAGGGTGTTCTGCCATCAAAAATTCTGGCTGAGGGCCAACATCTGGTCTGAATTGTGGCAATGTGACCGGTAATCCTGCAGTATAATCAGGAAATCCATACCAAACTCCTTGTTTTATCAGTAAAAATTCATCAGGAGAATCTTTAATAGGTCTGCTTCCCCTGTCATCATAGCCATTATTTGTTGTATACAATCTATTGAATCTGTCAAAATTTAATCCATAAGGTAGTGTAATACCCCATGCATACATTTCAAGATTCGCACCATCCAAATCAGCTCTTAGTATGCTGCTGGTTGGTCTTAAACTTGCGTATGCCATTGCATTTGGGCTGGTAGGTAAACCAAATGGACGAAATGCTCCGGTAAACGCATAATCATTTGGTGAATATGATAAGAAGTTATATGTTACAAAATTTTTGCCGGTCAACTTAATATCTTCTGCAGGAAAATCACGAAAAAGCGGATACTGAGCAACCCAAAAATTATCCATTCCAACAACACCTGAATTAGTTGCAGCACCAATACCAAAGTACATTTTTCCATCTGTTCCGAATACTACTTGGCTGCATTTATTATCTCCTTTGGTTGGAAGACCGGTTAATAAGTTAAGTTTTGTGCCATCAGCTTTAATAACAGTTATTACGCTATCATGTGTAACATATATATCTCCGTTAAGTATATTAACCCCTGTAAGGGGAACATTAAAGCCTTCTGCTATAACTTCATAACCATTTTTAGTAAGTCGCATAACTCTTGCATTTCCATCCAGTTCTCCAGATTCCCCAACGATGATATCACCATTTTCATCAAATACCATGCTTATAGGTGCATTTAAACCTTGAGCAAAAACTTCTATAGCGTAGCCAGGTAATAAATATATATCTAAAGGGTTAAGATATCTTTGAGTAACATTAGGTTCATTAACACTCATTTTTTAACCTCCATTTATTAATATATAAACAATATATTCCTAATAATACTGTTAGTTACTAAATGATTATTGAAAAGTTAACAGCACAATTGAATTATTGATATTATAGTTATAAATATTATGTAGTTCATATTTTAAATGTGAATTTATTAATTGAAATAAATGATTTTATAAATTTTTGATGTGCAATCATATAAATCATGGTATAATACTGTAAATATGCAGGAGGAATAATAAAAATAATGAGAGAAAAGGAAATTAAGGTTCTCAATATCGATAAAGATGAAATTGAAAAAAAACTCATAAAAGTTGGAGCTATTCTTGTAAAGGATGAAAATCAAATTAATTACAGATTTGATACAGAAGAAGGATATCTTAAAAAAACATACAATGGTTATTTAAGAATTAGAATAGTTGAGAATTTATTAACCGGTAAAACTAAAAATGTTATGACTTTTAAAAAAAGCATAAACAGGGATATCCTGAGAGTTAATGAAGAAACTGAAACGGAAATTTCTGATTGGAAAAGTGCTGCAAAAATATTGGAAGTGCTTGGCTATAAGCAAAAAAAACCGGGATTTAAACATCGCAGATCATATGTTTACGATAACATTTTTTTTGAAATTGATACGTGGGATGAGAGCACATACTCAAAGCCTTATCTTGAAATAGAAATGTCCTCGGAGGAAGATTTAGAAAAAGCGATTGTTCTTTTAGACCTGGATAGAAATCAAATTACCACAAAATCAATTGATGAGCTTAGGAAAGATTAGAGAGTTTTAGCAATATAAAACAACTTGCAAATTTTCAATAATATGTTATAATTGATTAAAAATTTGTCTTGTATCTGCTAGCAGAACGAGAACAGGAGGATATATGAATAAAAATTTAAAAACAAGCAAACTCACATTTTTGGGAGTTATGCTGGCACTCACTATTGTTTTTGTTGCCTTGACGGCAATTCCCACAGCATCTGCATCCATGGCTCTTTTGATTTTTTTGCCAACAATAATAACAAGTATTATACACGGACCTAAATCCGGAGCTGTCATGGGATTCCTTGCAGGATTTGTTACTTTGCTCAGAGCTTTATTAGCTCCGGCATCACCTCTAGACTATCTTTTTTTAAATCCTTTAGTTGCAATTTTACCAAGAATTTTTATTGGGGTAGTTCCTTATTATGTCTATGTTGTTTTTAAAAAAGTAATTAAATCCAAGACAGCATCTTTATTGATTGCAGGAGCATCAGGTGCTCTTACAAACACAGGGCTTGTAATTTTCATGCTTTATCTTATATATAGTGAAGATGTTGTAAAATTAAGCACAGAATTTGGAATAGGTACTACATTTGCAGCATTTGCAATTTTCCTTGTCACAACAAGCGCATTGATAGAATGCTCTGTAGCAGGAATTGGTACTGCAGCTGTAGTTAATGTTTACGATAAAATTAAAAAATAGGGGTAAATTAAATGATTTTGGTTGTTGATATAGGAAATACCAATATAGTTGTTGGAGTTTATGATGACGATAATATTGTGGGAAGCTGGAGAATGGTCACCAGAAGTGAAAAAACATCTGATGAATATGGTATTTTCATATTAAATTTGTTAAATTACAACAATATTAGTCAAAAGGATATAAAAAGCGCAATAGTTTCCTCAGTTGTTCCTAATGTGATGCATTCATTTGAAAATGCATTGAAAAAATATTTTAAGATAGAGCCTATAATTGTAGGACCTGGAACAAAAACTGGCATTACAATATCTACGGACAATCCACGGGAGGTTGGTGCTGACAGAATCGTTGGTTTGGTAGCAGCATATCATATGTATGGAGGACCGCTTATAGTAATAGATTTTGGCACTGCCACAACCTATGACGTATTAACTGATAAAGGTGAATTTAAATATGGAATAACATCTCCCGGCATTCAAATTTCAGCCGATGCATTGTGGCAAAAAACAGCCCAGCTTCCAAGCGTTGAATTAAAAAAACCTAGTTCAATTCTTGCAAAGAATACAATTACAAGCATTCAGGCTGGCTTGGTTTACGGTTATATTGGACAAGTGGAATATATAGTCAATAAAATAAAAGAAGAGATGCACATTGAAGACATGAAAGTTGTTGCAACAGGAGGATTAGGCAGATTGATGGCTGATGAAACACAGGCAATAGATGTTTATGACTCACAGCTTTTATTTAAAGGGTTAAAAATTATCCACGACAAAAATATTAAGAGTAATTAAAAATTATAATAATTAAAGGATGGGATTTGTGTATAATGCAAATCCTATTTTTTTAATTATTTTTTTAATTAATTAAAAAATAACTTTTAAATTTTTAAAATTGTGATATAATATAAGAACAAATGTTCGAAAAGATTTCGAAATGGAGTTGGTAAATTGGGACAGATAATAATGCATGTAGATGTAAATTCGGCCTTTCTAAGCTGGACAGCAGCATATGAAAAACAAATTGGAATTGAAAGAGACATACGGAATGTACCTTCTGTAATAGGAGGAAACGAAGAAAATCGTCATGGAATTGTTTTGGCAAAGTCAGTGCCTGCAAAAAAATATAAAATACAAACTGGAGAATCATTGTTTGAAGCAAGGAATAAATGTCCTAATTTATTAATAGTGCCTCCTGATTACAGAGTGTATGTAAAGGCAAGCAAAGCTTTGAGAGAATTTTTTAAGTCGTATACGCCGGAGGTACAAATTTTCAGTATAGATGAATGTTTTTTGCGATTTACAGATATAAGCAGAGAAGAAGCAGTAAGTCTTTCTTATGAAATTAAAGACAGTGTTCGTGAAAAGTTTGGATATACAGTCAATGTAGGTGTTTCGACAAACAAGCTTCTTGCAAAACAAGCCGGGGATTTGGAGAAACCTGATAAATGCCACACGATTTTTGTTGATGAAATAAAGGAAAAACTGTGGGTTCTTCCTGTTGAGGATTTGTTTATGGTTGGAAGAAGGACAAAACCAAAGTTGAATAAGTGGGGAATTTATACCATAGGAGATTTAGCAAACGCTGATTATCAATTAATATCGTCCGTGTTAAAATCCCACGGAAGAATGATATATAATTATGCATGGGGAAGAGACAATTCGATTTTTAAGGCAAAGGATCCTATTAAGAGCGTTGGAAATAGCAGCACATTGAAATTCAATGTCACTGACAAACAAACAGCACATGTCATATTGCTTAGTTTGACTGAAATGACAGCATGGAGGCTGAGAGAAGCAAACATGAATTGCAGGGTTGTAAGTGTGAGCATAAAAGACAGTAGTTTTGGGTATGCAGCAAAACAAAGAAAGCTTATGTACTTTACGGATTGTACAAGGGACATATATATGAATATTTGCGATTTGTTTGATGGGTTATGGGATAAAAGACCAATCAGGCAGCTTGGAGTTTCTGTATCTGATCTCGAATATTCAAATATAAAGCAAATAAATATTTTTCAGGATGAACTAAGCGTAAAAAATGAAATTCTTGATAAGGCTGTAGATAAAATAAGGGCTAAATATGGGGATGAATCAGTAATCAGAGGGGTATTTGCCAACAGTGATTTTAAACCTCTCTTAGGAGGATATCCCGATGATGATTATCCAGGCATGGGAAGTATTTTATAAAAGGTGAGAATATGAAAATTTTAAATGAGCCCATAAAAGTAATGGCAGTATTTAATACTGACGGTAAAATCGAGCCGGTAAAATTCAGGTTTGAGGACAAAGTTGTAAGAGTTGAAAAAATAATGAAAATTTACGAAGAAAACATTGTTGGAAATACAAGACTTGTTTTCGTATGCCTTCATAACGAGAAGGATATCTTTGAACTGAAATATGAACTAGACAGCAAAACATGGTATCTTTTTAAAAAATGAGCACATGCAGCTGTTCGTGTTTATCTAAAAAAAGAAGATGCAGATGATTTTACGAGAAAATATATCTGTATTGTAATAAAAAAGATATGATGATATAATAATTCGTAATTGTAACTTAAGAGGTGAGCTTGTGAACGATGTAAATATAATGGCAGTAAATGCTAAAGATGATGAAAATTCAATGAATAATTTAATAGCACAATATGAGAATTTTATATTGAGATGCGCATCTTCAGCAGCTCGCAGCTATATTTCCAAAAGTGATGATGAGTGGTCTATTGCATTGGCAGCTTTTACAGAAGCAGTAAAAAACTATTCTTCCGATAAGGGCGGTTTTTTAAATTTTGCAGAATTGGTAATAAGAAGGCGCATTATCGATTTCATAAGGAGCAAGTCAAGGTATGCTCCTGAAATTTCTGTAAATCCATCATTGTTTAGTACTGATACAGTGGATGAAGAAGATTATTCTATGCAGTCGGAAATAGCCCAAAAAATATCAGCAACAGGCGATAATTCTATAAAGTTGGAAATATATCTTGTTAATGAAGTTTTTTCTGCATATGGATTTTCTTTTATGGATTTGTCGGAATGTTCTCCAAAGACTGAAAAAACAAAGAGAGCTTGCGCCAAAGTTGCGGCATTTTTGATTAAAAATCCTATATTGACAAGTGAAATGAAAGTTAAAAGGCAATTGCCGTTAAATATAATTCAAAAAAATACAAGAGTACCCCGTAAATTGCTGGAGCGTCATCGAAAATATATAGTAGCAGCAGTAGAGATAATGTCGGGAGACTATCCTTATCTTGCAAGTTATATGCGATACATTCGTGAGGAGTTAGAAAAATGAGAGCAGTAATAGTTGAAATTAAAGGAAGCAATGCAGCAGTTATGTCTGATGATGGTCGTATATCTAAGATAAAAAACAAGAATTACACCATAGGACAGGAAATAACAATAAAAAATAATAATTATATTAAATGGGTAGCTACTATAGCCGCTGTTGTAATGCTTTTTGCTACACCGGCATGGGCTTATTTGACACCATATTCATATGTGAGCCTTGATGTAAATCCATCCGTTGAGTTTTCTATAAACAGATTTGACAGGGTTTTAGAAGTTAAAGCTGTTAATGACGACGCAGAGGAAATTATAGAAGAAATAAACGTTGGAAGACTAAAAAATAAAGAAATTCAGGAAGCTGTAAGAAATGTAATAAGTGAATTGAAAAATCAAGGATATATTGTTGAAGGCGAAGAAGGTGGCGTAGTAATTGCTGCTTCAAGCAAGAACGAAGAAAAAACAAATGATTTGGCGGCAGCACTTAGAATTGCTGTGCATGAAGAAGTAAAATCAAAAAAAGAAGGACCTGAAGATTTTGAAGATGATGAAGAACTTGAAGAACTTAAAGAATCTGAAAAGCAATCCAAAGAATCGGAAGTGGATGTTGAAGTAATAGGAGTAAGTCAAGAAAAAGTTAATGAAGCAAAAGAACGTGGAGTTACACCTGGCAAAATGAACTTGCTGGAAAAGCTTAAAGAAAGTTCAGAGAGCCCAGGTGATTTTGATGTGGAAAAATGGCTGGATAAGCCGGTTAAAGATATAATGAAAGCAACAAAAGAAAATAATAAAGCAGCAAAGCAAGAAAATAAAGAAAATAAAGAAGAGGAAATTAATGTAAATGGCAATGGAAATAGAAATAACGATGCCATTACAGAGAAAAACAATGATTGAACTAGGTGTAAGCAATTTAACAAAAATGTTTGGTGTAGATAAAATATTTGAAAATGTAACATTTGATGTTAAAACAAAGGATAAAATCGGCTTAATTGGACGAAATGGCACTGGAAAAACAACACTTATTAAAATATTAGCTGGGTATGAAAATTTTCAAAATGGACAGCTGAACAAACGAAAAGGATTAACAATTGGATATTTGGAGCAAATACCAAATTATGATGATGAAAATACAGTGTTAGATGTTTTAAATGAAGCTTTTAGTAATATTGAAGAAATTAAAATTCAAATGGAGCAAATTGAAAAAACATTTGAAAGCTTAAAGGGTGAAGAACTGGAATTAGCAATAAAAAAATACAGCAATCTCCATGATTCATATGAAATAGCCGGAGGATATAACAGCAAAGAGAAGTTATATAAGATTTTGCAAGGCCTAGAAATTTCAGAAGACATGCAAAGCAGAAAATTTAATTTGCTGAGCGGCGGAGAAAAAACAAGAGTAATTCTTGGGAAAATTTTATTGGAAGAGCCAGATCTTTTATTGTTGGATGAACCGTCTAATCATTTAGATATTAAGTCGGTGGAATGGCTGGAAGAATATTTAAATGTATATAAGGGAACTATTGTAATGGTTTCCCATGATAGATATTTTCTTGATAGAGTTGTTAATAAAATTGTTGAACTAGAGCAAGATGGTGTGCAAATTTACGACGGAAGTTACTCAAAGTATGTAGCTGAAAAAGAACTGCGTTTTCTGCAGGCTATGAAAGAATACGAAAGTCAACAGAAAAAAATTAAAAAAATGGAAGAACAAATACAAAGATATCGCATTTGGGGAGAAATGCGAGACTCTGATAAAATGTACAAAAGAGCTAAGGAATTAGAAAAAAGGCTTGAAAAAATCGAAAAAATAAATAAACCAATAGTGGAAAAGAAAACAGCTGATTTTCATATGGACGTTGTTGCAAGAACAGGCAAGGAAGTAATAAGAGTCAACAACATAAGCAAGACATTTGAATCTAAAAAGCTGTTTGATAATTTAAGCTTCACTTTATTCTACAAGGATAGCATGTGCATATTGGGAGAAAATGGAACAGGAAAATCAACTGTTTTAAAAATAATATTAGGTGAAATAACAAGTGATGGCGGGGAGATTAAAATAGGCTCTAATGTAAAAATCGGATACTTACCTCAGGAAGTAAGCTTTGACAAGAAGGATGTATCTATTGTTGATTATTTTTCATATTATTATGGAATATCCCTTGGAGAAGCAAGAAAGGAATTGGCTAAAATATTATTTACAGGTGAGGATGTTTACAAGCATATAAGCACATTGTCCGGGGGTGAAAAGTCAAGATTGAAGCTGGGAATGCTCATTTATGAAAATGTAAATACTCTCGTACTTGATGAGCCAACTAATCATTTGGATATAGAATCAAGGGAAGTTTTGGAAGAAAACTTGATAAATTATGAAGGTACAATACTTTTTGTATCTCATGACAGGTATTTTGTTGATAAAATCGCGACATGTATTGGAGAAATAGAAAACAAATCATTTAAAATTTACGATTTCGATTATGAGGGATATAAACAGGAAAAGCAAAGAATTTTAGAACAAAAGCAAGATGTTTTCATAGAAGCAAAAGCAGAAAAGGCAATTTCACAGAACAAAGAAATTTATTTAAAGAAAAAGGAAGAAACAAGAGCAGCGGAAAAGGCGAAGAGAGATTTGCAAAAACTTGAAAACAACATATTAGAAACAGAAAATAAAATAATAGAACTTGAAAAAATGTTAAATACCACTTCTGCTGAATGGGACTTGGACGAATATAACAATAAATATAATGAGTATATGGAATTAAAGGTAGCAATAGAAAAAATGT
>NZ_JAWQJF010000077.1:0-3546 GCF_033447055.1 Sedimentibacter sp. | reverse complement strand
TGAAGGAAGATTCTGTAAAACTTCAAATTCTACTCTTATATCAGGATCTGGAGTTCTCAATTCATTTTTAAATATTTTTTCACACTCAAGTATTTTATTTTCGACTAAAACTTTATCTTCAGTTTTTACTAAAATAACCGCATCGGTCTCACGTGAAATCGCATTATGCTTAGAACCACCATTTATTGAACTAAGTCTCATATCTATTTCAGAAAAAATAGTCATAAGTATTCGACCCATTAGTTTATTGGAGTTTCCTCTTTGCTTATCTATTTCCATTCCAGAATGTCCACCCTTAAGGCCTCTTATCTTAATTAAATACGGAACAAGATTTTTATTTACTGATTCAAATTTTATAGGAATTGATACCTTAGCTGTAACACCGCCGGCACAACTAACCTTTCTTTCTAATAACAACGTTTAATGCAGAATCTTAAACATATTCCAGATTATTCTCCTTAGCAAATGATACTAAATAATCGCTAACCTCTTTTTCATTTCCTGAACACCTAGGAATCTGTGAAAGCTTTTCAAAATATTTAAATACATCAACAGGCTGTAAATCTTTAAGTACTTCTATCATAGCTATTATCCTTTCTAACAAGTTAATGATTGAATATTAAAAACCATATATATGTTTACCATAAATCTAATTAATAACCATTTTAATATTTTTTATAAACATGCAAATTCAAGCAAGACTTAGTTGCAACTATTTAATCATTTCTGCTTTTTATAAAACTACTGCGTTGGATTCAGATATAAAAACAATAAATGTTTATAAAAATAAAATTTACTTTTACACAAATCTTTACTCAACACATATTATATATACAAGAGTTATAATATTATAAACTTTTAATAATTTGAAGGATTTGATTTAATGTATAAGAATATAAATCGTTATATTAACAGAGCAAACGATGATAAAAAACTGCAAGGAAACATAGGAATACTGTTCGGATGTAGTAATGAAAATATTAGTGAATTTGAAAATTTCGTTAATCCAGATGAATATAGTAGAAATCGTTATGATTGTGAAATTGATTCGCATAGATGTGTAAAATTTAAGAACGAAGGGCCAGCAATAAAAAATGTATTTTTAGTTTTGGGTGATATAAACGTACCTGCATGTCCACCTCCGCCTCCTCCGCCGCCTCCGTCGTCTTCTGGTTCAAAGCAATCTAATGAAGATGAATTTGAAATACTCTTAGACAACGAAGGAAACGTATCGGTAAACGGTAAGAAACTAGAAGCAAAAGTATTAGAAGACGGATCAAGTATTTTCACAATAAACGTCAACTCTGAGAAAAAATCACATAATGAAGGAAACCAATCAGATAAGAAAGCAAATAAAGAAGAAAACAACACAGAGAAAAAAAACAATAACGAAGAAAAGCACATAGAGAGAAAAACATCTATCGAAGAAAAAGATACAGAAAAAATTGTAACAACCGAACAAAATCATCCTGCAGTAAAACAATAGAATAAATAATTATACTCTAATATAGGGCGCTATAATAGCCCTATATTTTATACAAGCCTAAGGTACACTTTTTATTCTATTAACATATTATGATGCAGTAACGAAAAGGATGATTCAATTGGAAATAGGTGATCTTGTAACTAGAACTTCTTATGACAACGATATAATTTTTAGATTAATAAATGTTATAAATGATAATGCAATTTTAGCCGGTATATATTATAGACTTTTTGCTGACGCAAATCTTAATGATTTGCAAAATTTTAAAAGTAGACAAGGTATTAATGAGCCAAATAGATTACAAAGTGAGATGAGAATAAATCCGCTCATAGGTATTCATAAGCAAAAATCAACTGCAAATCATGAAAGCTTATTACCTAAAAGAATAGTAAAAGTCACTCCATTTTTGTCAGGTATAAAATGTGGAAAGGTTCTCCATGTAGACGGAGATTCATCTTATTTAAGTATATGTATGGCGCACTATAAGAAGTTAGGTGTTCATGCGGAAGGAGTCAGCCTTGAAGAAATTAAACAGCCAGATGCAATATCCGATTTATATATTAAATATAAGCCTAATATTGTAGTAATAACAGGCCATGATTCCCTTAAAAAAAATGCTGAACATTCAATGGATATTAATGATTATAAAAATTCTAAATATTTTGTAGAAAGTGTTAAAAAATTAAGAGAGTATAATGATAATTACGACGAACTAGTGATTATTGCCGGCGGTTGCTATTCACACTATGAAGAACTGATGAAAGCAGGAGCTAACTTTGCAAGTTCTCCCGAAAGAAAATTAATCAATATTTACGATCTGGTAAATGTTGCGTGCAAGCTGGCCACAACCTCAGTAAAAGAATTCCTGGACTTTGATAAGTTGTCTGGTGAAATTTTATCAATATATGGAAGCATAGGCGGTATCGAGACAAGAGGACAATGCCGGCTTGTCAATCCATATTATTAAATAATTGGGTGATATATTAATATATCCTCAATTATTTTGTTATAAAATTCTAATGTAAATAACTATATACAAGGCACTTAAACCAAGCATTATTAAGGAAAAAGGAATTGAAAAGTACAAATATGTTCTTAAGCTGAAAATTTCATGGATATGTCTTTTTTGATCTTCACGCAAATGCTGATGGGGCTTCTTAATAAACCTGTTAGTTTCACTAAACATAATAGGACCTCCTGTAGCTGACCAAGGCAACATACTGCTTCCCGCCAATATTCCAAGTGCCAATGATGCATATATCAGATTAAAAGGTACAAGATGAGACAATTCTGTGCATATTGGAAGCAATGTTGCAGTTGCAGGACCGGCTGACAAGAATATAGCTATAATAAAGGCCAAGAATAAAATTGATAATGCTATAATGTAAGAGTTATTGTTCGTAAATCCTACTATATACTTAGAAATCAACATTAAAATTCCACTGTATTCTAAAACGCCGCCTATCAGGAATAATGCTATAATAAAAGCAATTGAATCCATGACCGGAATAGTATTTAATAAATCAGCTGGATCTTTTCTGTTAAGGAATAATGCTATTCCACCAAAAAACAGCGAAATATAAGCTATTGATAAGTTAACAAACGGTCCAATGCTAATGCTGACAAGATATAATACAAATACTGTTAAAATCGGTTTTAGTCTTTTCCAATGAACTATTGGCCTATCTTTAAATGGTACGACTCTTTTTTTGGGTGAAAAATACTTATACCATATGAAGGTATAAATAGATAAAAAAAGAGCGAAAAAAAGGCAAGGTAAAAATAATTTGCTCAAAAAATCCAGCAAATTAAAATCAGTATATAATGTTAATATAACAGCAGGTGTATCCGCCCATGGCAGCGAAGCACCACCTATATTTGAGCCTATAACCATGCTTACCAATACAGGGATAACAGGAAGATGATAATCCATTGATAAATATAACGCCATATTACAAAAAAGCAATATTACAGTTAAATTATTCATAAACAATGATGTTGCATACATAAGTAATGGCAAGAGCGAAATCATGGCTGATCTGTTCTCATTTGTCATTTTT
>NZ_JAWQJF010000076.1:0-14025 GCF_033447055.1 Sedimentibacter sp. | reverse complement strand
ATTTTAGCTGAGGATACCAGGAATACACAAAATCTTTTAAATTATTTTGACATAAAAACTAAACTTGTTTCATATCATAAATTTAATGAAAAGAGTAGAAGTGAAGAAATTGTAAATGAAATTCTAAATGGTGAAAAAACTGTTTCTTTAGTAACAGATGCAGGAACACCTTGCATATCAGATCCGGGATATGAACTCGTTAAAAAAGCAAGGGAAGTTGGAATAGAAGTGCTTGGTTTAGCAGGGGCTTCAGCTGTTACAATAGCACTTTCAGCCGCAGGAATAGATACATTTGAGTTTGCTTTTTATGGTTTTTTACCCAGGAAGAAAAGCGAACTGGATATATCTTTGAAAAAAGTGCTCCACAATCCAATAAAAACTTTTGTACTTTATGAGTCACCAAAGCGTATTGTAAAGTTAATAGAGAGCATTAAGGATGCTATGCCAAATTCAACAATATGTGTTTTAAAGGAACTTACCAAGCTCCATGAAAATTCATTTTATGGAAGTGTTGATGATGTGCTGGAACAGTTGAAAAATCATGAGGATGTTGAAAGAGGGGAATATGTGGTCGTTGGCTACAACAATGATTATGAAGAGCCACAAACTAACAATACAAGCGTAAGCTTGTATGCAATTTTGTTTGACAAATTAGTTCAAAAGCATTATTCTTTAAAGGAAGCTGTTAATGAAGTGGTAGAGGATGGTATTGCAACAAAAAATGAAGTGTACAAAGCTTCATTAGAAGTGAAGAAATTTATTGAAAATTATTAAGGGAGACATTTATGTTAGGCACTATAGTAAATTCATTGGCAATTGTATTTGGAGGGTTAATCGGATACTTCTTCAAAAATATAATACCCCCAAAGCTTTCGGATTCACTTCTAAAAGCATCCGGCTTAGCTGTATTGGCAATAGGAATAAAGCTGACCTTAGTTGGAGACAATCTTACGCTTTTGATTATTTCTATATTAATTGGAACGTTAATAGGAGAACTGATAGATATTGAAGGAAAGTTGGACAATTTGGGTGTAACAATAGAAAGTAAGCTTAAGAACAAGGAAAGCAATGTAGCTGCCGGATTTATATCATGCACCCTTGTTTTTTGTGTTGGATCAATGGCAATAGTAGGCTCAATACAAAGCGGACTTACAGGCAACCACGAAATTCTATTTTCTAAGGCATTGCTTGACGGAATTATTTCTGCATCTATGGCTGTTTCCATGGGAATAGGTGTTATGTTTTCAAGCATCAGTGTTTTTATTTATCAAGGAACCATAACCGTAATGGCTCAATTTTTGCAGTCCCTACTAAGCGATGTTGTAGTTAATGAAATGACAGCTATCGGAGGTACTTTGATTATGGCAATCGGACTTAATTTTCTTGAAATAAAACGTATAAGGGTTGGAAATATGCTACCGGCAATTTTCTTGCCAATACTGTATTATATGTTCTTTTAACATATTTTTTAGAGGTGTAAAGTTGAAAAAGAAAGAATTAATTCTAAATCCTATAATAATCATGATAATTTGTTTATTGTTTATTATTGGATCCATTGTATTTTCAATTCCATTGTACTTTGGTTTTTTGGTTGGAATAATATTTACAATTGTAATATTGTATAAAAGTGGATATAGCATAAAAGAATTGCTGATGACAATTGTGCATGCTGTTTATGAGGTGAAAAATTTAGTAGTTGTTATATTGTTTATTGGAGCAACAACTTCTATATGGCTTGCTTCAGGAGTTGTTCCCACCATTATGTATTTTGGGTTTACTTATATGGAAGGTGTAAATTTTTTGCTCGCTGCTTTTTTAATAATGTGTGTCGTTTCTATGTTTATGGGAACTGCTATTGGAACTTTAAGCACAGTCGGTATATCTCTTAGTGGGATTGGATTGGGACTTGGAATTCCAAATAATATAATGGTGGGTGTTCTTGTATCAGGTGCATTTATAGCTGATAAAATTTCCCCGCTGTCTGGACTTGTTAATCTAGAGATGACAACAGTTGACAGAAATTACAAGCAAGTATTTAAAAGCGCACTGGTTACATTGATTCCAACAATAATAATAACTGCAATAATTTATTATATAATAGGTTTAAAATATACAACCGGAGATTACAGTAAACTTTTGTTGTACAAAAGTGCAATTGCTGAAGGTTTTAATACTTCACCGATACTTTTGGTATTGCCTATAATTGTTCTTATGCTTTCTGTTTCGGGTTTGAAATCTGTTTTAACTTTATCGATTGGAATAGTTGTAGGGGCAATACTCAGCATGGTTTTTCAAAATATGTCTTTTGGGGGCATAGTAAGGTCGATTTTTCTTGGTTATCACGGCAGCACTCCTTCAGCTGAACTTAATGATCTTCTTGTGAGCGGTGGGATGATTTCTATGGTTGAAGCAATATTAATAGTAATCAGTGCCATATCATTAGTTAAAATTTTTGAAAAAGGCAATATTTTAATGCCAATAATGGATAAGCTTGTATTCGGAATTAATACCAAAATAAATTTAGTCAGACGTACAGGGTTGATAAGTATTCTGTTAACTGTTGCAACATGCGATCAAACAGCAGGAATAATACTGCCCGGGAAAATCCTTCAGGATAAATACAAGGAATTAGGCCTTGATAATACTGTTCTTGTGAGAACTATCGCTGATACAGGGGTAATAATAGCTCCTCTTATGCCTTGGAATATTAATTCATTTTTAATAAAACCAATATTAGGAATTACAGCAAGTCAATATGCGCCGTACGCAGTACTCTGCTTTGTATGTCCTATTGTGACAATTGCAACAGCATATATTTTATATAAAAATACAAAAGAAAAAACTACTGATTATTTTATAGAGTAAGAATTTTATCATTAGAGAAGCTGAGCTTGGTTTAATAACTAGCTTGAACAGCTTTTCTTTTTTTATGAAAAATAATTGTTAAATTCTTATTTAATTAAGGTAAAAACAACAAAAAGCTTAATTAAAAAGAAATAATTTTTGTGTGTTGCATGTAATAATAACTCGCAATATAATACAGATAGGGAATATATATTGTAGCACATATGTCAAAAAACGACTATAAAATGCAACGTATATAAATAATTAATTAACTTCAGGAGTGTGTATATATGCATAAAATAACTTTTAATTCATATGTTTTAAATTGGATAGATGATGTAGTAAAGATGACGAAGCCTGCCAATGTGCTGTGGATTGACGGCAGTGAAGAACAAATGAATAAAATACGTGAAGAAGGATGCAGTACAGGAGAACTGAGAGCGTTAAATACAGAAAAATATCCAGGATGCGTTTATCACCGCTCTAAAAATGATGATGTAGCTCGAATGGAGGATAAAACATTCATTTGTTCATTAAACAAAGAGCATGCAGGTCCTACTAACAACTGGAAAAGTCCAGAAGAAGCGTATAAGCTGGGGAAAGAAATTTTTAACAATTCCATGAGTGGAAGGACAATGTACATTATTCCATACTCAATGGGTCCTATTGGTTCGCCATTTTCTAAAATTGGATTTGAAATAACAGATTCAATCTATGTTGTTTTAAGCATGCATATTATGACAAGAACAGGACAAAAAGTATTGGATGCCCTTGGTGATTCTAATGATTTTGTAAGAGGTGTGCATGGCAAATGCAACTTAGATATTGAAAAAAGATATATATTCCATTTCCCGGAGGATAATACAATATGGTCGTGCAATTCTGCCTATGGTGGGAACGTACTTTTAGGAAAGAAATGTTTTGCTCTTAGAATAGCATCCTATCAGGCATGGAAAGAGGGATGGATGGCAGAACATATGCTAATTCTTGGAATTGAAAATCCAAAGGGTGAAGTTAAATATGTAGCAGCAGCATTTCCGTCAGCATGTGGTAAAACAAACCTTGCAATGTTAATACCACCTGAATTATATAAGAAAAAAGGATACAAAGTATGGACTGTAGGCGATGATATTGCATGGCTTCGAATTAAAGAAGATGGAAGGCTGTGGGCAATAAATCCTGAAGCAGGTTTTTTTGGAGTTGCACCTGGAACAAATGAAAAATCAAATTATAACGCGTTAATGTCTACTATGAAAAATACAATCTTTACAAATGTTGCATACAACTTGGATGATGATACAGTTTGGTGGGAAAAAATGAATGATAATCCTCCGGAAAACGGACTTGACTGGCAAGGAAATCCTTGGAATGGCAAGTTGTCTAAAGAAAAAGGAGCCCATCCTAATTCAAGATTTACAGCTCCTGCAAAAAACTGTCCATGCATTTCATCTCAGTGGGAATCTCCAGAAGGAGTACCATTATCAGCAATAATATTTGGAGGAAGACGTGCAAAAACAGCTCCATTGGTATATCAGTCAAGAAATTGGCAACATGGGGTATTTGTGGGTTCAACACTTGCTTCAGAAACTACAGCTGCAGCTGCAGGGAAAGTTGGGCTAGTGAGAAGAGACCCTATGGCTATGCTTCCGTTTTGCGGATATAACATGGGAGATTATTTTGCACATTGGTTGGAAATGGGTACAAAAATGAGCAATCCACCAAAAATATTTCACGTAAACTGGTTCCGTACAAATAAAGAAGGCAAATTTTTATGGCCAGGCTTTGGAGATAATTTCAGAGTTTTAGAATGGATTATAAAAAGGTGTGAAAATAAAGTTGATTTTGTAGAATCACCGATAGGAAATATTCCAAAAGTTGAAGATATCAATATTGAAGGACTTAACATTTCAAAAGCCACAATAGATAATTTGCTTAAAATTGATAAGAACTCATGGCTTGAAGATGAAAAAAACATAGAAGAATTTTATGCTAAAATTGGGGATACAATGCCAGAAGAATTAAAAGAAGAATTAGCAATTTTAAAGAGCAATTTAAAAAATGCTCTAGTTGCAATAGTTGCTTAAAACAAAAAGGAACGAGCACTTCGTTCCTTTTCGTTTTTTGATTTATAAAAATATTCGAGAAATTACGGAAGCCCTTTACAGGAAGCAGTTTAAAAATACTCCCCTTGTAATTTTAATAATATAATGTATAATTAATATAAAAATCGAATATGAAGGGGAAACAATTTTAATAATTGTTAAATATATTATTTTATGAGAAATATAAAAATAATTATTCAGTACGATGGTACTAGATATAAAGGATGGCAAAAACAAACAGAAGAAATTAATACTGTTCAAGGGAAGCTTGAAAGTTTATTAAGTTTAATGACCGGTGAAGAAATTCAACTGATTGGATGCGGGAGAACAGATACAGGTGTTCATGCATTAAATTATACGGCTAATTTTCATACGAATTCAAATGCAAGAACTGAAGATATGTTTAAATATTTGTATGACAATTTAACAGATGATATAGCAATAAAATCCATAAAAGATTCAAGCGAAAGATTTCATTCAAGATATAATATATTGTCAAAAACATATATGTACAGAATAAATAACAACCAGGTAAAAAATGTTTTTGACAGAAAATATATTCATAACATAAGCGGTAAACTAGATTTGGAAAAAATGAGACAATGTTCTGAGGTTTTAATTGGAACTCATGATTTTCAAAGTTTTACTACTTTAAAATCAAAAACGAAATCAACAGTAAGAACAATCAATTATATTAACATAGAAGAAAATGACGGTATTATTGAAATTGAAGTAAACGGTAACGGGTTTTTGTGGAATATGGTAAGAATAATACTGGGTACATTAATTGAGGCGGGAAAAGGGAAATTAAATAAAAATGATGTTGAGAATATATTAAATGCAAAAAAAAGAGCTGATGCAGGACCTATGATTCCGGCAAAAGCATTGTTTTTAAAAGATGTAGAGTATTAAAAGCAATGAACTATTATTGTTAGGATTTGTGTAGTGCACAAGTCTTTTTCTTTTTATTTCTTCTAAATATTTCTTTACTTATTAAATATATCATATTAAAATTAAAGCACAGCACGTAATAATTAATAAAAATAAGGGCGTCGTGTGGTTTTTATCGGTTGCCGGAACTTCAGCAAGAAAAGGGAGCAGTCAATGAAACTTAAATTTATACATACTTCAGATATACATTTAGGCAAAAAATTTGACATAGAACATTTCAGTTTAAAAGAACGTGAAAAAAGAAGGCAGGAAATTTGGGATGCTTTTGATGAAATAATTAAAATTGCAAGAAATGAAAAAATTGAGTATTTATTTATAGCCGGAGATTTGACAGAAGGTGAATATATAAATTTTAATAGTCTTAATAAAATTTCGCAAAAATTTAATTTAATCAAGGAAACAAAAGTTGTAATGGCATGCGGAAGCAGCGATCCTTACAATATTAACAGCTTGTATGAATATATACAGTGGCCTGACAATGTATTGCTTGTAAAAAGCACTGACTCTGTTGAAAAAATTTATTTTTCGGAGGATAATTTATGCTTGTATTCTTTGAGTTGGGACAAATCTTCCGGCAATGAGAAATCACAGTTAATATATGACATATCAGTGGATGAAAGCAAATTAAATGTGCTTATTTTAAATTGCTGTCTAGAACAAGATTGTGACAAGATGCCTGTTAATGTTGATTTAATTAAAAATAAGTTTGATTATTGTGCATTGGGCGGAAATCATAATTTTGAACAAATCAGAAATAATATGGCTTATTGTGGTACACCTGAACCCCTCAGTTTTGATGAAAAAGACGAACACGGAATTATAAAAGGAACATTGGAAAAACGAAATGTAGAATATTCTTTGCAGCCTATAGCAAAGAGAAAATTCATAACGCGCAATATTAATTTAGAAGCGACGTATAGTTTCAATAAAATACTTGATTTGATTAAGTTTTCGGGAGACACATTTTCAAATATTAAAGATTACGTGAAAATCAATTTAACAGGTATAGTTAATACTGATATATCAATGGAAGAAATAGAAAATGAAGCAAAGCAATTTTTTTACTACATAGAATTTGAAGAAAATTATTCTTATAAAAATACAGAAGATAAAAACTATGATGGCTATGAATTCAACATTATTGAAAGCTATAAATTTCAATTTGAAAATCATCAGGACAAACTGGAGCAACAAGCGTTTAAGTTAGGACTTGAAGTTCTCAGAAAAGAAAAGGTGGTAAAATAGCATGTACATAAACAAACTGCACTTAAGAGCATTTGGCAAATTTGCATATAAAAGAATTTATTTAGGCAACAAATTTAATATAATTTATGGCGAAAATGAAGCCGGGAAATCAACTGTTCATAATTTCTTGGAAGCTCTATTGTATGGATTTGATGAAGATGAAGAGGGAACAGCTAAATTCAATAAATATAAACCTTGGAACAACAGCTTGTACAAGGGTTCCTTAGATATAAACAACAATTTTGGAGATAAGTATCATGTTTCAAAAGATTTTTTGCTTAAAACAATACAGGTGTTTAAAAAAGATTCAAGTGACACAAGCGAACCTGAACTGATAGAGGAAAACATTTCAAATCCGGGGGAGTTTTTCTTTAATATTAATAAATTATCATTTTGCAATACAGTTAGTGTTAGACAGCTTGGAAATAAAACTGAAAAAGAAATGGCATATGAGCTTAAAAATAAAATTATAAATTTAAGCAAAACAAGAGATGAATCTATTTCAATGGAAAGAATTTTAGCTCGTCTTTACAACATTAGAGAAGAAGCAGGAAGTGAAAGTAACGATAAAACATTGTTAGGTCAATATTTTATTCGTGTATCTGAACTTAAGGGCGCAAGAGAAAATGCTGTAAATTCAGGCAGACAAGTTATGTTTTTAGCTATGGAAAAAAAGAAGCTTGGAAGTAAAATTCAGGAACTTGATATTCGTATTGGAGAGCTTAAAAGTCAATTATCAGATTATCAGCTATCAATTGAAAAAAATAAATTTTCAAAAGCAGAACCAATAAAAAAAGAGTTAGATGAAATAAATGAAAAGCTGTTAAGTTTTAATGAAGAAGAAATTACTAAGTATTCTCAAGAAGACTATAAAGAAGCAGTAAGTATAGAAAGCATTTTGTCTTCAATGAAAAATCAAAGGCAAATTTTGATGCAGGAAAAGGAAGGCCTAGAAGCAGAGCTTGAAAAACTTCAGTCAGACATATCTAATTATATTGACGAACAGTTTGACATTGACAAATTGAATGAGGATTACAGAAATTATAAAGAAAATAATATAAAAATCAATGATATGAAATCTAAAATACTTTTGGGACATGACGCCATAAAAAGCATCGATATTGAAGAAATTAATAAATTCATTGCTGATTATAATGAAGTTGAGGAAATAAACAAAAAAATTGATATTACAAAGATTTTACTTGATGAAAAAAGTTATGATTTAATGAAGAAATTTGGTAGAAACCAAAATATTAAAAGTTTTTTTACTTCGATTTTCGTAATTGCTTTTGTATGTGCCGCAGCATGTTCATTCTATTTAGGATATACTTTAAATATCATGGAATATTATTATGGAGCAGGAGCCTTAATTCCTGCAATAATCTGTTTTATTTTTGCATCAAAACAAAGTAATAAATCAAAAAGTGCAAAAAAAGAAGTTGAAAGCATGGAGTGCGAGTATGCAGATTATACAATTTCTATGAATCAGTTGGAAAATGAAAAAGAAGAGATTGTAAAACAAGCAGGATGTGACAATTTTCAGGATATGACTGATATTTTTCAAAAGAAAAGCACTGAGAACAACGTTGTTGAAGAAAAATTAAGACTTTTAAACTACGATGAAGAAATATTGAAAGAAATTGAAGCAGAAAATGCAGAATTATTAAAAAAGCTTTCGAACACACTTAATATATTAAAATTTGCGGAAATGACTGGTGAAAACATCAAAGCAGCAAATGATGCATACAACAGGAAAAACTATGTAAAAGAAAATATTTTACAAATTAAAGACAGTATTGAACAGCTTAAACAAAATCTTTCAAGGGCAGATAAAGAGATATCATTTGAGGACAAAAGGTTGAAAATGATATTGGGAGCCAATTATATGGATGATTTGGAAAGCTTTAAAAAGAATGTTACGCAATGTGAAGAATATAAAGAGCTTAAAGTTAGAAGGGATTATTGCGAAAAAATTTTAAATACCATAATAGGAAATGATAATTATGATGAATTGAAAAATAAAACAAAAAATGTGATGCTATATGATGTTAAGGAACTTGATGAACAAAAATACCAGCTGAATATTTTTGAATTAAATGATAAAAAAGCTGAATTAAAGAAAGGCATTGATAACATTCATAAAGAGATAGAAGAAATAGAAAGAAATACTAGAAGTTTGGCGGAAATAGAAGAAGAGATTGATTTTTATGAATATAAAATAAATACATTCAAAAGAAAAATTAAAGTTGCAGAAATTGCAGCAGAAAGAATAACAAAAATATCTGATTCCATAAAAGGGGATTTTATGCCTCTTTTAAAAAAATCAATAAGCGATAATTTCGCTTATTTGACAGGTGGAAAATATAATGGAGTTGTAATAGATTCAGATATGAATATTACAGTCTTGTCAGAGGATAATAAAGACAGAAAAATTGAGCTGGAAAGTTTAAGCGGAGGAACATTGGATCAACTTTATTTGTCTCTTAGGCTTGGGTTAAGCAATATTTTAAGCGGTAGTCAAAATATTCCGTTGATTTTTGATGACAGTTTTGTTCAATATGATTCTAAAAGACTTAAAAAATCAATCGAAATGCTTGCAAGAGAAAGCGAAAGGAGACAAGTAATATTGTTAACTTGTCAGGAAAGAGAAGCGGAATTAGCAAAGCAAATGAATGTTAAATTTAACTATATAAAACTATAAGGATTATTATGAGAATATTAGCTATAGCTGATTTGCATTTTGACTTTAAAAAAGAAAAGCCTATGAATGTATTCGGTGATAATTGGATAAACCATGAAGAAAAAATAATTGAAAATTGGAAAACTAGAGTTGAGGAAGATGACTTGGTATTAATTCCCGGTGACATTTCATGGGCTTCAAACCTTGAGGATGCAATGGGTGATTTGCTGAGAATTGAAGAATTGCCTGGGACTAAAATAATAGGGAAGGGCAATCACGATTATTGGTGGGCTACATCAAATAAACTGAATAATTTAAATTTGAAAACAATAAAGTTTTTAAAAAATAACAGCTACGAATATGGTGGAACTGTTATATGCGGAACCAGAGGCTGGGATACCATGGAAGAACATTCGGGAGATGAATCAAATAAAAAAATTTTTTTAAGAGAAATGAACAGGCTTAAAATATCTCTTGACTCAGCAAAAAAAAGCAAGAAACCTATAATAGTTATGCTTCACTACCCACCATTTGACAGTGATGGCCTGCCAAATGAGTTTTTTTCCATATTGAAGAAATATGAAGCGGAAATATGTATTTACGGGCATCTTCACGGAGAAGAAGGTCATAAGAATGTGAAGGAAGGAACAATAGACAATGTTGTAGTTCACTGTGTTTCAAGCGATTACATGGACTTTAATATAAAACGAATAAAATAGCCAGAAACAGATATTATAATTATGATATCTGTTTTTTATTAAGTGAAATAAAAAATAATATGTAAATTTATTTGTTCATGATATGTAAACAAAAATCATATTTTACTATTGACATGAATACATATATAGAGTATCATTTATTATGAAAAACGTTTTATTAAAATATGAGGATGGTGAGCGGTATGGCTAAAATGGATGCACTTGTAAAGAAATTCAGAGAACCGGGATTATGGCTGGAGCAAGTGGATGTGCCTGTTCCTGAAGAAGGGGAGGTACTTGTTAAAATTCATAAAACTGCTATTTGCGGAACGGATGTTCACATATATGATTGGAACAAATGGGCTCAAGATACAATCCCTGTTCCTATGACAATAGGACACGAATTTGTTGGAGAAATTGTGGAAATCGGAAAAGGTGTTAAAGATTTACACGTGGGCGATTTAGTTTCAGGCGAAGGACATATTGTATGTGGAAAATGCAGAAACTGTTTAGCGGGAAGAAGACATCTTTGTAAGGATACTAAGGGTGTGGGAGTGAATCGCACAGGAATATTTTCTGAATATGTAACACTTCCGGCAACAAACATATGGCTTTGTGACAAGTCAATACCAGAAGAAATATACAGTATATTTGATCCTTTTGGAAATGCTGCTCACACTGCGCTGTCGTTTGAAGTGCTGGGGGAAGATGTGCTTATAACAGGAGCTGGACCAATAGGAATAATGGCAGCAGCAATAGCAAAGCATGCAGGAGCAAGATTTGTAGTTATTACAGATGTTAATGACACAAGACTGGAACTTGCTAAAAAATTAGGTAACTTCAGAACTGTAAATACAAGAGAAGAAAGTCTGGACGACATAATGACAGAATTAGGCATGAAGGAAGGATTTGACGTAGGAATGGAAATGTCAGGCAATGGTAAAGCTCTAAATGAAATGATTAATCATATGTCTCATGGAGGGAAAATTGCGATGCTAGGCATTCAAGAACCGAACACAACTGTTGATTGGAATAAGGTGGTTTTCAACGGACTTCATATTAAAGGCATTTATGGAAGAGAAATGTTTGAAACCTGGTATAAAATGCAGTCAATGTTAAAGTCTGGCCTTGACATTTCACCTATTATTACACATAGATATCATTATACAGAATATGAAAAAGGTTTTGAAGCCATGATAAGCGGAAAGTCTGGTAAAGTTGTATTAGATTGGACAACGAAAAGATAAAGGGGATGATTGAATGTTCGAGGTAAACAAACAATATTATGCTGATATTTTAAAAGATATAAAAGAAAGCGGACTTTGGAAGGATGAAAGAATAATTACTACAGCACAAAGCAGCAGAATAAGCACAACAAAAGCCGATGGAGTGCTGAATATGTGCGCTAACAATTATTTAGGTTTAGCAGACAATAAGGAAGTTATTGAAGCAGCTAAAAGTACATACAATTCATGGGGCTACGGACTTTCATCTGTGAGATTTATATGCGGTACTCAGGAAATTCATAAAAAGCTGGAAGCAAAATTAAGTGAATTTCTGCAAACAGAGGATACTATTTTATATTCATCTTGTTTTGATGCAAACGGAGGATTGTTTGAGACAATCACAACAGAAAATGATGCTATTATCAGTGATGAATTAAATCATGCCAGTATTATTGATGGCGTAAGACTTGCAAAAGCTAAAAAATACAGATATAAAACAACGATATGAATTCATTGGAAGAGCAGTTAATTCAGGCTGAAGAAGACGGAACTAAAATTAAAGTAATTGTAACTGATGGTGTGTTTTCAATGGATGGGATAATAGCAAATCTTAAAGGAATATGCGATTTGGCAGATAAGTACAACGCTCTTGTTGTGGTTGATGATAGCCATGCAGTTGGCTTTGTAGGTAAAACAGGGAGAGGAACCCCGGAATACAGAGACGTTGTAGGACGGGTTGATATAATAACAGGTACATTGGGCAAAGCTCTTGGTGGAGCAAGCGGTGGTTATACAAGCGGAAGAAAAGAAATAATAGATTTATTGAGACAGCGTTCAAGACCATATTTGTTTTCAAATACATTGGCGCCTGCCATAGCAGGAGCATCCCTTAAAGTTCTCGAAATGCTTATGGAAAGCACAAAATACAGAGATAAGCTCGAAGAAAATACAAAATATTTCAGACAGGAAATCAAAAAAATAGGGTTGCCGATAATAGAAAGTGAACATCCTATAGTTCCAATTATGCTGGGTGATGCTGTTTTATCTCAGAAAATGGCAGAAAAACTTCTTGAAAAGGGAGTTTATGCAGTAGGTTTTTATTATCCTGTAGTACCAAAAGGAAAAGCAAGGATAAGAACTCAAATATCAGCGGCTCATTCAAAGGAAGATTTGGATTTTGCTTTAAACGCTTTTAAAGAAGTAAAAGAAGAACTGGGAATATAATTTCTTGCAAAACATTAATTGAATTTGTTGCTAAAATATTAAAAGATAAGATTTTTCACTTTGTCACTATCAAGACAGACTGAAAAATCTCATCTTTTTTATTTATTCAAGTTATAAAAATTTTGCCACTTCTTCTTTTGTGTGACGAAGGCGCAGAAATGATTTGCGCATTATATCAAAAGGTATTACAGTAAATGATAATGATATTACCGTAAATAGTTCGTTTAATGTTAAATCGCATGTTCTGAATACACTTCCACCATAGTACAAAAGCAATATTTGTATGATGCATACCAGTCCCATTATAGCTACAAACGCCTTATTCTTAAGTAAGTTAGATAAAAGGTTAAGCCTTTGAGTTCTTGCATTAAGACTATTAAATATGGCACACAGCATAAACAAAGCAAAGAAACCTGTCATTAAATAATCATTGCTTGGAGAAAAACGAAATAGATTATTTATGTTTGGAAGTTTTAAAAACAGCACACACAAAGCGGTTGTATATATGCCTGTTGCAAAAATTTGATTTTTCATATATCCGTTAATTATTTTCTCTCCTTTTTCCTTAGGCATTTCTTCCATATATTCAGGTAAAGGAGCTTCTCCAGCAAATGCGAGTCCTGCCAAAGTATCCATAACCATATTAATCCACAGCATCTGCGTTACAGTTATAGGTGTTTCTATGCCTATAAATTGACCTAATAAAGTAACAGCCATTGCACACATATTTATTGAAAGCTGGAAAATTATGAATTTCCTTATGCTTTTAAATATTGTTCGTCCATAAAGTATGGATTTACTTATGGATGAAAAATTATCGTCAAGAATTACAATGTCACTTGCTTCTTTTGCTACTTCAGTTCCGCTTCCCATGGAAAAACCAACATCTGCTATTTTTAAGGCAGGAGCATCATTTATACCGTCACCTGTCATTCCTGCAACAAGGTTCATTTCCTGAGATAACTTTATTAGCCTGCTTTTATCTGATGGAAGTGCTCTTGCAACTGCACGCAAGTTTGGCATAAGTTTTTTTACCTGATCATCAGTCAGACGAT
>NZ_JAWQJF010000075.1:0-16992 GCF_033447055.1 Sedimentibacter sp. | reverse complement strand
TTTAGCAATTGTTGTTGCTGTAATATGCGGCATTTATCTTAACCACACAAAGACAGGGTTAAATGTGAGGGCTATTGGAGAAAATCCAGGAGCAGCAGATGCAGCAGGAATAAAGGTAACAAAACTAAAATATTTGAATGTACTTTTGGGTGGAGGTATCTGCGGCATTGGAGGAGCATATTGCTCTCTAATAATTAATGGCGGCGTATGGATGAGCAACAGTGTAAATGGTTTGGGTTGGATATCTGTAGCACTTGTTATTTTCGCTTCATGGAGTCCTATGCGGGCAATTTTCGGCTCATTTATATTTGGTGCATTTAATATTTTAAAATATTATTTTCCTAAAACATTGATTACTATTCCAAATGCATTTTATGATATGCTTCCGTTTGTTATAACGGCACTTGTGTTAGTAATTACTTCAATTCGTAAGTCAAAAGAAAATTCACAACCGGCTAGCTGCGGTGTGAATTATTTCAGGGAAGAAAGATAATAATAATATTAATAATATCAGTACTAAGTTGAACCGAATGTTGACAACTTAGTCTTTTTTATTTAAAAAACGCATCGAGAGAATTGGAGACTACTGAAAAACTATACATTTGTTTATTGTCATTCTGAGAGCTTGCTCGAAGAATCTCAAAGAATGATGACGTGTTGTTTTCCATAAGACAGAATAAAATGTAGCAGTTTAAATATAATTTATGTATAAATCATATTCTAAGACAAAAACTAAAGTAAAAGAGGTATTATTGATTAATTAGGAAAAGTGTTTACCTGGCTTAAAAAGTGGTATATAATGAATATGCAGTTGTTAACAAGAGGAGGATATTATGGAATATGCAGGATGGGCATGGCTTGGAATTGTCGCTGCTTGTATTGTAATTGAAGCTTTCACCATGGGTTTGACTACAATATGGTTTGCCATTGGAGCACTTGTAGCGTGGCTTGTTCACTTAACCGGTCTCAGCATTGAAATACAAATAGTAGTTTTTTTGATGGTGTCAATTTTGTGTTTGTTTTTGACAAGACCTATTGCTGCTGAAAAATTGAAAGTTGGTATTACAAAAACAAATGCAGATAGTTTAATTGGTGAAACTGTTAAGGTTAAATCAACAATAAATAACATAAATAACGAAGGAACTGTTAAGGCAAGAGGTCAAATATGGTCAGCAAAATCTGTTGATGACAGTATAATAGAAGAAGACGAGATGGTTGTTGTGAAAGAAATAATAGGCGTTAAGCTTATAGTAAAAAGAAAATAACAGGAGGAAGTAAATGGAATTTTTTGGTTTTATTTTTCTTGTTGCAGTATTAATAGTCTTAGTTGCAACAAATATTAGAATTGTACCACAAGCAAATGCATATGTTGTTGAGCGTTTAGGTGCTTATCAGTCTACTTGGGGAGTAGGATTACATATAAAACTTCCGCTTATAGACAAAATAGCAAAAAAAGTGCTGTTAAAAGAGCAGGTAATTGATTTTCCTCCACAGCCGGTTATAACAAAAGACAATGTAACAATGCAAATTGATACAGTAATATTTTTTCAGATAACGGATCCTAAATTTTATGCATATGGAGTAGACAGACCAATGTCTGCTATAGAAAATCTTTCTGCTACTACATTAAGAAACATTATAGGAGATTTAGAGCTTGATCAAACATTGACTTCAAGGGAAATCATCAATACTAAAATGCGTATAGTGTTAGATGAAGCTACTGATCCATGGGGTATAAAAATAAATCGTGTTGAAGTTAAAAACATTATACCTCCTAAAGAAATACAAAATGCAATGGAAAAACAAATGAAAGCTGAAAGAGAAAAAAGAGAATCTATACTTATTGCTGAAGGACAAAAAAGCGCTGCTATATTAGTATCTGAAGGTAAAAAAGCATCTCTCATTCTTGAAGCAGAAGCAGAAAAACAATCAGCAATACTAAGAGCAGAAGCAAGAAAAGAAGCTTCCATAAGAGAAGCTGAAGGTGAGGCTGAAGCAATTTTAAGCATTCAAAAGGCAACAGCAGATGGTATTATAATGATAAGGGAATCCCAACCTAACAAAGAGGTTCTTACATTAAAGAGTTTTGAAGCATTTGAAAAGGCAGCAAACGGTCAGGCTACAAAAATAATCATACCATCAGATTTACAAGGACTTGCAGGACTTGCTACCACACTGATGGAAACCATCAAGAAAAGTAAGCAGACAACCCAAATTTTACATTTGGTGTTGGTCGCTTATCCTGAGCGCAGCGAAGGATCTCATAAATAAGCGAAATGTTAGTAAATTTATATAAAAAAAAATGCGCTGGTATCCAGCGCATTAATATTTTTTGTGAATTTTATTTGAAAATATTTTTTGAAAATGTAATTCTGTTTCTGCTTTGAATAAATTTGTCAGAAATAATCGCTTGAATAACTAACGCAATTCCCATTGCTGCAATGATATCGCCTATGCTAACTATAAACAGATTTCCTACAGTAATTATATTTCCTAAAAAACTTAGGCTTGCGTTTTCTGCAGACGTAAAAAATATTATTTTTCCGTTGTTTAATAGTTCATAAATTTCGGTACCATATATTTTTGCAGCAGCAGCTGCATCAAGAGGAAACTTAAAACCATTTACCAAAAAAACTAATAAATTTAAAAATAGACCAATAAGTGGTACAAACATAAACTTCATACTTATATTTGCAATCAAAAATAATAACGTTAAAATAAATGAAATTAACAAAAAACCAGCATATAAAAATGAACTGTAATCATATAGTCCTAAATTCATTACAATAATGCCCAAGTATAACACGGCAGATACATAAATAAGCGGTTGAGCATTAAAATGGACATATGCCAATCTTGATATTCTTCCTCTTCTAGCATAGCCGATAATCATTCCTAGAATCAAAGCTTCAAAAAACATGATTGCCTCCAAGTATTTCCCAGTACAATAATTTTACAATATATCACAAATTATATCAACTTATATTTAAATAAAATTAAATTATACTGTACAAATCGAGTAAAATGTTGGAATCATAAATGAATATTGACTGGTTATAATATATATGGTATTATTTTTGTAATATTTATTAATATTTAGGAGGTTTTCACTTTGTTAGAAGAAGGCTCGATATGGAGTCCATTAGTTTTACAGGTAATATTGATTTCGGTTAATGCAATTTTTGCTTCTGCAGAAATTGCTGTTATTTCTATGAATGATAACAGAATGGCAAAAATGGCAGCGGAAGGTGATAAACGTGCTATTAAGCTGAGCAAATTGACTTTGCAGCCATCCAGATTCCTTTCAATAATACAGGTTGGTATTACGCTGGCTGGTTTTTTTGGAAGTGCTTTTGCTGCAGATAATTTTGCAAGTAAATTAACTGAAGTTTTGTTGAAAACAGGTTTAAATTTTCCGGTTTCAACTTTAAACACAATTTCTGTAATTATAATAACATTGATACTATCATATTTTACACTTGTTTTTGGAGAACTTGTTCCAAAAAGGGTAGCAATGAAAAATGCAGAAAAACTTGCTCTTTTTATGGCAGGAATGTTATATTTCATTTCAAAATTATTTGCGCCTCTTGTAGGGTTGCTTACGGTTTCTACTAACGGAATATTAAGACTAATGGGAATTGACCCTAACTCTGAGGATGAGGAAATAACGGAGGAAGACATTCGCATGATGGTTGATGTAGGAAGTGAAAAAGGATCAATCAATGTTAGTGAAAAGGAAATGATACAAAATATTTTTGAATTTGATAATAAAACAGCAGAAGAAGTAATGACTCACAGAACTGAGGTGGATATTTTGTGGCTCGATGAAACTGATGCCGAATGGAATCAAAAAATTAAAATGAGCAGACATTCCAGATATCCTGTTTGTTCAGGGAGTGCTGATAATGTTATAGGTGTTTTAAATGTTAAAGATTACTTTAGGCTTCAGGAAAATACTAGAGAAGCAGTTATGAACAAAGCTATAAAACCTGCTTATTATGTGCCGGAAACAGTGAGAACAGATGTGTTGTTCCAAAATATGAAAAAAAGCAGAAATCACTTTGCGGTAGTATTCGATGAATATGGCGGTATGAGCGGCGTTATAACAATGGATGATTTAATTGAACAAATAGTTGGAAACTTTGATGATGATTATTTAACTCCTGAAGCTCCTACCATAGAGAAAATAGATGAAGATACATGGAAAATTAAAGGTTCTGCATATTTGGACGATGTTACAAAACAACTTGGCGTATCATTGCCGGATGAGGATTTTGAAACATTCGGAGGTCTGGTTTTTGGCGTTCTTGGTATAATACCAGAGGATGGAAGCACTATGGAACTGGATGAATATGGTCTAAAAATAAAAGTTACAGAAATTAAGGGACGTAGGCTTGAGACAGCAATAGTCTACAAAAATCAAGATCCTACAGATTATGAGGATTAAATTTAGATATGTTTAAGCTGAATCTTGTATTATGTAAATACAAGGAGGAATTATGGATTATATAGTGAATAAATTATTAATATTGCCGGGGATTTTGTTAGGGCTTTCCATACATGAATTTTCCCATGGCTATGCTGCTCTAAAAATGGGTGATGACACTGCGTTGATGCAGGGACGTTTGACTTTGAATCCAATAAAACATATAGACCCCATGGGATTCATTTGTCTTTTGTTGTTCGGTTTTGGTTGGGCTAAGCCGGTTATGATAAACTCAAGAAATTTTAAAAATCCAAGAAGAGATGATGCAATTGTTTCCATTGCCGGACCTGCTTCTAACCTTTTGACAGCTGTTTTGTTCGTAATATTTATGAAACTTGCAGATACTTATATGCCTTATAATGCACTTGGACAAATTATATGGGAAGTACTTAGAAACACGGTAGTTATTAATTTAGTGCTCATGGTATTCAATTTAATACCAATACCTCCCCTTGATGGACATCACATATTGGGAAGTATAGGCGGAGCTAAAGTGTGGAATTTCTATTATAAATATTATGACCATCTTAGATTTGCAATGCTTCTGCTTATTGTTTTCAATGGGGTTGGCTTGATTATTTCTCCGATAATCAATTTTATTTACAGTCTTTTAATTACATTGGTTTTTTAATAATATTATTTAATTAACGGTGATTATATGGAAACTAAAAAAGAACTAAGAAATAAAATACTTAATATAAGAAATAACATGGAAAAAGAAGATGTACTAAAAAAAAGCAATGTTATACTCAATAAAATTGTCAGTTCTGAAATTTATAAAAACAGCAGGACTGTTTTTATTTACATGGATTTTAAAAATGAAGTAATAACTTCTCAATTGATAAATCAAATGCTCAAAGAAAAAAAACGAGTAGTAATACCTTATACAGATATAATTAATACAGTCATAATTCCATCGGAAATCAAAAGTATGGAAAATTATTTGACATTAAGCAAATTTGGTTATTATGAGCCTATATTTGAAAAAATCGTTCCAGTTAATCCACAGGAGTTTGACTTGGTTGTAGTTCCAGGCGTTGCATTTGATAAAAATTTGAATCGAGTGGGATTTGGGAAGGGTTATTATGACAAAATATTAAAAAATATCAGGACTGATGCTCAGATAGTTGCAATAGCCTACGAATTTCAAGTTTTAGATGAAATTCCATGTGAAGAACATGATATAAAAATGGATAAAATAATAACCGAAGAAACAATTTATAATAAATTATTATAGTTTTATCTTGCAATTGTTATTACATATACTTTATCAACACCAAAATCAAGAAGCGCTTTAGAACATTCGTCAGCAGTGGAACCTGTTGTGTAGACATCATCTACCAGTAGAACACTGCTGTTTTTTATTAAATTTACAGATGAGTTTTCTTTCACAGAAAAAGCATTATTTAAGTTTTTTCTTCGTGCTTCCTTTGATTGACTGCTTTGCTTAGGTGTTAGTTTTGTTCTTTTTAATGCGTCCACATAAGGTATGGACAATTTATTTGATATGTGTTTTGCAAGCAGTTCTGACTGATTGTATCCCCTACTTCGCATTTTTGTAATATGAAGAGGAACAGAAACGATATAGTCAAAGCTCACATAATTTGTTTTTTCCATATAATCTACGAGACAATTGCCAAAAAATTTACTAAAATAGGGTTTGTTGTGGTACTTGAAGTTGTATATTCCTTTTTTTATTAATCCTTCATAAGCAAAAGGTGACTTAGAAACTTCAAAATGGTTCTCATAAGAACTGCAGTCCGGGCAAAGATTAGTTGAAGAATTATAATCAATAGGCTTAGAACATTTGCTGCAAACCGGTGGTATAATTTTTTTTATGAGAGTTTCACATTCTGAGCATATGTATTTTTCCCCTATAGATTCATCATACGCATCACAAAAAAAACATGTGTTTTTTTCGGGGTATAAAAGTTCTAAAAATGATTCAATATAAGTGTTCATAATTACTCCATGGAATAATCCGACAGCATTGCATAAGTTGTAACTGCAGAATGCAGCCTGTAATCAAGCGCTGAAAACCTCTTATCAATTTTATTATTATCCACCATGTCTTTCATATATTTTTCAAAGCCAACCAGCACAACAAGTTTTTTTGCTCTTGTTATGGCAGTATAAAATAAATTTCTGGTTAAAAGCATGGGTGGACCCCACACAATTGGCATAATAATTACAGGAAATTCACTTCCCTGACTTTTATGAACTGTTGTTGCATACGCCAAAATAAGCTCGTCTAATTGAGTAAAGCTGTATGCAACTTCTTTTTCATCATCAAATTGAACAACTAATTCCTGTTCAACTTCATCAATAAATATTATATACCCGATATCTCCATTATAAACACCTTCACCTGTAATAATTTTTTCATCTGTTGTGAGTGCTTTCCATTCAGCCTGGTAATTATTTTTTATTTGCATTACCTTGTCTCCAACACGGAAAATATATTTTCCAAAAACTTTTTCCTTTTTTAACTTGGAAGGAGGATTAACTTCTGCCTGAATTTTTTTATTAAGTTCAATTACTCCGATGCTACCTTTTTTCATGGGAGATAATACTTGTATGTCTTTTACAGAATTAAAACCGTATTTTACAGGCAGACGGTTATTATAAAGGTCAACAATTAAGTTTAATAAGTCGATGCTGTTATTTTGTCGCATAAAGAAAAAATCTGAATCTTTTTTGTTGTATATGGGCATAGATCCTTTGTTTATCATATGGGCATTTTGGACAATCATGCTTCCTTCAGATTGTCTGAATATTGTATCAAGCCTTATTGTTTTTATAGTATTGCTTTTTATAATATCTGAAAGAACATTGCCGGCACCCACAGATGGAAGCTGGTCGACATCTCCAACCAGAATTAGATGTGTGCCTTTTTTAATTGCTTTTAATAGATTGTTCATGAGCAATATATCAACCATTGACATTTCATCTATAATTACAACATCACAATCAAGAGGTGAGTTTTCATTTTTATTAAATGACAGATTGCTGTCATCTTCTCCAAAAGCATACTCCAACATACGGTGGATTGTCTTCGCCTCTCTGCCTGTTGATTCTGTTATGCGCTTTGTTGCTCTTCCTGTGGGAGCACAAAGAAGAACTTTTTTATTTATTTTTTTAAAAACCTTTAATATTGATAGTATTATGGTTGTTTTTCCAGTACCGGGACCTCCTGTTATAACAGTGATTCCGTTAAGTATTGATTGTATAACTGCTTCTTTTTGTTTTTCCGTAAGAGTAATTGTAGATTCTTCTTCTGTTTCATTTAAATATTGAATAGCTTCATCTTCAGATATATTAAATTCTGTTCGTGACAGATTAATTAAATTTTTGCAAACATTAACTTCTGCAGTATGGTATGGTATATAATAAACAGCTTGCTCATCATAAATTGTTTCAATATGTATTTTGCCTGTAAATGCCATATTTCGAATTTCATCTTCCGTATCTTCTGCAGTTGTTTCAAGAATATTAAGCGTACTGTTTAACAACATGCTGTAAGGAACATATGTGTGTCCTCTGGATGCATATTCTGCAAGAACAAATTTTACTCCTGATGATATTCTGTAAGGGGAAATTTTTTCTACTCCTAAAGATGCAGCTATTTTATCAGCAAGTTTAAAACCAATTCCATATATATCTTCAGTAAGCTTATATGGATTTTCTGTTATTGTTTGTATGGTATTTTTCCCGTATTGCTTATATATTTTTATACTGTAACTGGTACTGATGTCATGACTTTGCAGAAACATCATTATCTCTTTGATATCAGATTGTTCAGCAAAGCTCTTAGATATCATTTCAGCTTTTTTTTCTCCTATTCCTTCAACTTCCAAAAGTCTTTCAGGATGTTTTTGGATTATTTTAAATGTATCTTCTTTAAAGACTTTCACTATATTTTTTGCTGTGTATTTTCCTATTCCTTTTATTAAACCGGAAGACAAGTAATTTTCTATTTGGTCAAGGCTTGAAGGGAGAATAGTATTGTACATATCTACTTGAAATTGTTCTCCATATTTAGGATGCTTAACTTTTTTTCCGTAAACTTCTATTGTTTCACTTGTAACATCAGAACTGAATACTCCGGTTACAGTTATTATATCATTGTTGTCTGCTTCCATTATTGCAACAGTATAGCCATTTTCATTATTGCGAAAAATTGTTTCAATGATAGTACCTTTAAGTGTTTCCATTAATTGCTCCTCAATGATTAATTAACTGCTAGCTCTATAGAATTATATCACAAAAATATATATACAAGAAGTAAAATTCATAACAGAGTCGTATTTCTTATAAAATTCATTAGAAAAACAAATTTTTCTTTTAAACAACATTAAATTGTGATAAACTGAATTTCAGCAATAAGCTAAAATTTAGGTAAATTAAACATTTATGTGCAACAATATATCATAAATATTTTTGCGAGAAAGAAAGGAATTAAAATGTCTAAGGAAAATTTCATAAAAGGTGCTGCTATACTGAGTGTAGCAGGATTATTAGTTAAGATATTGGGAGCTATTTACAGAATTCCATTAACAAATCTTATTGGAACAGAAGGTATTGGTTATTATCAACCTGCTTATAATATTTATAATTTGCTGCTGGTTGTGTCTTTGGCAGGATTTCCAACTGCTATAGCGAAGCTTGTTTCAGAAAAAAGGGCATTGCTAAATTATGCAGGAGCATATCAAGTATATAAAATATCGCGTTGGGGATTGTTTTTTATAGGTATTGTATCTTCTATAGTTGTTTTGATATTTGCTAAAAATCTTGTTTCCTTCTTGGGTTATCCTGGTTCTTATTATTCAATGATAGCGCTTGTGCCAGCATTATTTGCAGTACCTCTTTTATCAGCTTACAGAGGTTTCTTTCAGGGAACTCAAAACATGGCTCCTATTGCATTGTCACAAATTATTGAACAAATTTTCAGAGTTTCAGTCGGGTTATATCTTGCATATTCATTTGTAGGAAAGGGACTTGAAGAAGCTGCAGCAGGAGCGACATTTGGTGCTTCAGCTGGTGGATTGGCTGCGTTGATACTTATTTATTTATTGTTTTTCTTTAGCAAGAAAAGAATAAAAGAAGAAATATCACTTTCATCTCACAATAAGACAGAGCCTGTTTTGGATATAGTAAAAAGTCTTTTATATATAGCAATACCGATTACTATTGGAGCATCTATATCACCGCTTATGGGATTGGCGGATTCATATATTGTATCAAACAGATTATCGGCAATCGGATATACTAGCATTGAGATAGCAGACATGTTTGGGGAATTAAGCGGAACTGCACAAACATTGATAAATTTTCCTCAAGTGTTTTCAACTGCAGTTGCAATGAGTTTGGTACCGGTTATTACAGAAGCATTTACAAGAAAGCAACATGATAAGCTTAATACAACAACAAATGTTGGTGTAAAAATATCATTAATAATTGGTCTACCGTGCGGTATTGGTTTATTTATGCTTGCGGAGCCTGTAATTGCTTTGCTGTATGCATCCATAGGGCCTGAAAAACATGCAAGTTCAGGAGCGTTACTTCAAATAATGGCAATCAGCGTAATTTTTCTTACTTTAGTTCAAGCATTTACTGCAGTGTTGCAATCAATAAACAAACAGTTTCACCCTGTTAAAAACCTTGCAATAGGATTAATAGTAAAAATTATATTATCATATATACTTATTGGAATGCCGTCTTTGAATATCAGGGGGGCTGCAATCAGCACTACAATTTCATACTTGGTGGTTGCAATATTAAACTGGTACGACATAAACTTTAAAACAAATATAAAAATAAATTTAATTCAAGTATCTGCAAGACCACTTTTGTCATCGGCCGTTATGGCAGTAGCGGTAGGAATTTCTTTCAGACTTATAAAAGCGGCTGTTGGAAGTCAGAATATTGCAACATTAACCTCTGTAGCCATAGCAGTAATTGTTTATGTAGTGTGCTTGTTTTTAACCGGAGCAATAACTAAAGAAGATTTAGAATTAATTCCCAAAGGGGAAAAACTTAGAAAATTTGTGAGGAAATAAAATGAATACAGTTCAAATTATAGGCTTAGGGTCAGGAAGCAAAGAGGATTTGACTTTGAAGGCTCACAACGCTTTAGCAGAAAAGATACCGACATATGTCAGAACGGACAGACATCCAATAATTCAAGAGCTTAAAAAAGATATTTGTGTAAACAGTTTTGATGATTATTTTGAAAGATATGAATCTTTTGATGAAATCTATGAAAAAATAACAGAGCGAGTTGTCGAACTGTCTAAACAATATAAAAAAATAAACTACTGCACGGCAGGAAGTCCATATTATGGTGATATAGTAACAAAAAAACTCCTTAATGAATATAAAGACGAAATAAATATAATAATAATAGATGGAATGAGTTTTCTTGATAAATGCATAAAATTATCAGGATATTCAGATTATAAATCAATAGCAGTTTTAGATTGTTTGGAAGCTGATGAATTTTCTTTCGATGTTAATTTTTTTAATATAATAACACAGGTATATGATTTGGAAATAGCTTCACAGTTAAAACTCAAACTTATGGAAATATATCCAGACACTGTAAATGTTCTGAAAATTGATGTTTTAGAAGAAAATGTAAAAGAAATGCCCTTATTTATGATTGATCAAGAAAAAAATTACGGATTTTCAACATATTTTTGCATTCTTCCTATTGAAATTTCAAAAAATACAGTGTATAATGTAAATAATCTGTGCAGGATAGTTAAAGTGCTCAGAGGGCCTGATGGGTGTCCATGGGATATGAAACAAACACATAATTCTATCAGACAGAATGTAATTGAAGAAGCGTATGAAGTTGTTGATGCAATTGACAATGACGATATGGATAACTTGGTGGAAGAGCTTGGAGATTTATTGTTACAGGTAATTTTTCACGCAGAACTTGGAAGTGAAGAAGGATATTTTAATATTAACGATGTGGTAACAAATGTTTGTAATAAAATGTATTCTAGGCATCCGCATGTTTTTGGGAGTGTAAAAGCTGATAATGTCGATGAAGCTCTGAAGAGTTGGGAATCAGCAAAACAAAAGGAAAAAAACTTAAATACTTACACGGACAATTTGAAAAATGTTCCTAAAGCATTATCAACTCTTAGCAGAAGTTATAAAATACAGAAAAGGGCAGCAGAAGTAGGATTTGATTGGCCTGATGAAAATGGCGCCATATTAAAAGTTAAAGAAGAACTTTTTGAATTTATTGAAGAATACAACAGAGATGATTTCAATAAAATGGAAGAAGAGTTTGGGGATTTGTTGTTTGCACTTGTTAACTTTGCCAGATTTATGAAAATAAATCCTGACATAGCGTTAAACAAAACAATCAACAAATTTATTAACAGATTTGAATATATAGAAAAGCATTCAACTAAAGATTTAAAACAAATGACTCTGAAAGAAATGGATGAGTTATGGGAAGAATCAAAGTTCCAATAGGAATTTAGATAAAAAAAAACAAACTACAATTTTTTTAAGGAGGGTTTTTTATGAATAAAGCTGATTTAATTGCTAGTGTTGCAGAAAAAACTGGATTTACAAAGAAAGATGCAGAGAAAGCGCTAAATGGTTTCATGGAAACAATAAAAGACGAACTAGTATCAGGTGGCAAAGTTCAATTAGTAGGATTTGGAACTTTTGAAGTTAGAGACAGAAAAGAAAGACAAGGAAGAAATCCTAGAAATCCTGGAGAAACTATTGATATACCAGCATCAAAAGCACCCGTATTTAAAGCAGGTAAATCATTAAAAGAAGCAGTAAACTAATAAGAACATAATAAGAAAAGTTGCAAATATAATAAAAGCCGTGTATACGGCTTTTTATTATGTCACTTATTTATTTTTTTGAAGTTCCAAGATAAGCTTCTTTTATTTTTTCGTTTTGCATAAGTTCTCGTCCTTTACCTTCCATTGTAATGTTTCCGGTTTCAAGAACATAACCATAATCAGCTACTTTTAGTGCTTTGTTTGCATTTTGTTCTATAAGAAGTATTGTTGTACCTAGCTTGTTAATTTCTTTAATAATGTCAAATATACCATTTACTATTAAAGGAGCGAGTCCAAGAGATGGCTCATCCATCATTATCAACTTAGGCCTTGCCATTAAAGCTCTTCCTACAGCTAGCATCTGCTGTTCTCCTCCAGATAAAGTTCCTGCCATTTGCCAGGATCTTTCCTTAAGTCTTGGAAACAAATCATATACTTCCAAAATTTGTTCTTCGATTCCATTTTTCTGAAGATAAGCTCCGATTTTTAAATTTTCCAGTACAGTTAAGTTAGCAAATACTCTTCTTCCTTCAGGAACCAGTGTAATTCCTCTTGCGACAATGTCTATTGTATCTTTACCGACAATATTTTCTCCTTGAAATATAATTTCACCTTGACTTGGTTTTACAAGATTCATTATTGTTCTTAGAGTTGTGCTTTTTCCTGCGCCATTGGCACCTATTAAGGTTACAATTGATTTTTCAGGAACTTGGATGCTAATACCTTTGACTGCAGATATTCCGCCATAGTTTACATGCAAATCATTAATCTTCAGCATTTTCTTCCACCCCCAAATAAGCTTCTATTACTCTAGGGTTGTTTTTAACCTCATTGGCTGTACCCTTCGCAATAAGTTGACCAAAATCTAATACATAAATTTTATCTGATATTTCCATTACAAGGTCCATATGATGTTCAATCATAAATATAGTCAATTCAAACTCATCTCTTATAGCATGAATGAAGGACGAAAGTTCCATTGTTTCATGAGGATTCATTCCTGCTGCAGGTTCGTCCAAAAGCAATAATTTTGCATCAGTAGCCAGAGCTCTTGCTATTTCAAGTTTTCTCTGTTCACCATAAGGTAAGGAATGTGCAATTTCATTTTTTAAACTTAAAAGTCCGAGTTTATCAAGAAGCATTTCAGATTTTTCTCTCATATGCTTTTCTTCTGCATTTGACCAGGGCATTCGCAATGCACTTGAAAGGAAATTGCTTTTAATGTGCAAGTGGTTAGCTATCAAAATATTCTCTAATACCGTCAAATTCTTGAATAAACGTATATTTTGGAATGTCCTTGCAATACCTTTCGAAGCGATTTTGTCAGGTGTCAAACCAGTGATTTTTTCATCATTGAAATATACATTTCCTTTTGTAGGAGTATAAACACCTGTAATTACGTTGAATGCTGTTGTTTTACCTGCTCCGTTAGGGCCGATTAACGCTTCTATTCGTCCTTTTTCAACTTCAATATTGAGGTTGTTTACCGCTACAACGCCACCAAACTGCATTATAACATTATCAACTTTTAAAACGCTCATTATACAACACCTCCTTCGCCTGATTTTTTGCGTGGAGTTTTTTTCTTTTTAAATAATCCTTTGATTAAGTCCCAGGAAAGTTCTTTTTGTCCTAAAAGACCATTTCTGAAGAATAGCACTAATATCATTAACAGTATCGAGAATATAACCATTCTGAATCCTGCTCGGAATAGAGGAACAGTAAATCCAAACAATGTCAGAGGATCATCGAAAAACCTTAATACTTCAAGACCAACAGTAACGACAAAAGATGCTATGACTGTGCCTGAAATGCTTCCCATTCCACCTAAAACTATTATTAAGAGGAAATTGTAAGTAATTGTGAAATAAAACTGTTTAGGATCAACTGTGCCTAACAAAGAAGCAAGGAGTCCTCCTCCAATTCCTGCAAAGAAAGCTCCAATAGCAAAAGATAAAACTTTGTGTTTAAATAAGTTGATTCCCATTGCTTCTGCTGCCACGTCATCCTCGCGAATAGCTTTAAGAGCTCTTCCGTAACTGGAATCTATAAGCAAAATAATAAATATTACAGAAATTATTGCAACCCCAAAGAAAACCCACATTGTAGGCATTTCAGGAATACTTTTAATTCCTAAAGCTCCGTTAGTAATTGTTTTAGTGTTTGTGAAAATGATACGAATTATTTCTGAAAATCCGAGTGTTGCAATTGCTAAATAATCACTTTTTAAGCGAAGAACAGGCATTCCTATTAAAATAGCAGCTATGGCTGCTAAAAGACCGCCTAATATAAGTGCAATTCCAAAGGGTAATTCAATTTGTGCAATAAGAGGATTTTGTGGCACAATATAAAATATTGCATCACGAAGTTCAACAGGAACAGTGAATACTGCAACAGTATAAGCACCAATTGCCATAAAACCTGCTTGACCTAATGAAAAAAGTCCTGTAAACCCATTTACTAAATTCATTGAAACACTTACTATTGTATATATTGCTGCAAGATTCAATACACGCCTAACGTAGTTATCACCAATTACTTCCATATCCAGAAGGATGATAACGGATGCGAAAATAACTATCAATATTGCGTTTTTAATTAAATTTTTATTTTTCTTATTTTCTATCATACCTTATCTGTCACCTTCTCTCCTAAAAGTCCGGTCGGTTTTACTATTAAAACTATTATTAAGATTATAAATGCTATAGCATCTCTGTAACCTGTGAGGGATGGTAAAAAAGAAACAAGCATAATTTCTGCCATACCTAAAATAAATCCGCCGATTACAGCGCCTGTTGTGTTGCCTATACCGCCTAAAACAGCAGCAATAAAGCATTTGAGTCCAGGCATGACACCCATGAGAGGTATTACTGACGGATATTTAGAACCCCAAAGAACAGCACCAATTGCTGCAAGAGCCGAACCAATTATAAATGTTGTTGAAATAACTTTGTTGATATTGATTCCCATTAAACGGGCAGCTTCAAAATCTTTTGATACTGCTCTCATTGCCATGCCGATTTTTGTTTTGTTTGTGATGAAAAGAACAACAAACAGTAAAAATATAGTAACAATAGGTGTTACTACGGTTGCAACAGATAAAGAAATATTTCCAAAACTTATTGCTTTTGTAAGAATCGGAATATCAGGAAATCCCTTTGGAACTCCAGTAAATAAGTATGTTGCCAGATTTTCAAGTAGAAATGAAACGCCAATCGCAGATATCATTATTGACATACGCGGTGCATCTCGAAGGGGCTTGTACGCTGCCTTTTCTATCCATACTCCTAATGCAACTGCAGCGATTATTACTAATATAGTGGATACGTACCATGGCAAACCAAAATTCACCATGCCGAACACCATGAAATATGCTGCCATCATGAATATATCACCATGTGCAAAGTTAATAAGTCTTAATATTCCATAAACCATGGTATAACCGATGGCTAAAAGTGCATATAGACTTCCTATGGAAATACCATTGGCAAGCTGTTGCATAAAAATTTCAAAAGTCATATTTATTCCTCCAATTAAAAAGCTAAATAATTGCAAAAGGGCGAACGATGAGTTCGCCCTTACTGATATGCAATATTATTTTACTTCAACTGTATCGATGTATACAAATTGTCCGTCCTCAACCGTCTTGATAACAGCTATATTTTTGTCAGCATCGCCTTCATCTGTAAAGTTTATAACACCGGTAACTCCTTCAAAATCTTTAGTAGCTGCTATTGCATCGCGAACAGCAACACCATCAGTTGAACCTGCACGTTCAATAGCATCTCTTACTAACAAATATGCATCATATCCTAATGCTGCAACAGCAGGAATTATAGGTTCTTTGCCGGCAAGTTCTTTTTTGTAGCCTTCAACAAATACTTTTGCTTCTTCTGTAGCTGGATCGTTTTCATCAAAGAATGTTGACAAAGCAATGCCTTCAGCATCTGTTCCAGCAACATCTATAACTGCAGGGTTTTCCCAAGTGTCTCCGCCCATTATTAAGCTTTCAATGCCAAGTGCTCTAGCTTGTTTAATTATTAAAGGAGCTGCTGTTGCTGAACTTGGTGCAAATATAACGTCAGGATTTTTTGCTTTGACATTAGTAAGAATTGCATTAAAGTCAGTGTCATTAACCTGGAATTCAGAAACATCAACTATGCTGTTTTCATCTCCTGTTAATTCTTTGAAAGCATCCATAAAGAAATTTCCAAGACCTATTGAGTAGTCATCTCCGTTTTGCATAATAACTGCTGCTGTTTTAGCTCCCTGTGACAATGCATAGTTTGCCATAACTTTTCCCTGGAATGGATCCAAGAAACAAGCACGGAAGTAGAATTCATTTCCTTGAGTTACCATTGGGTTTGTACAAGAAGCGCCCATTGCTGGAATTTGTGCTTTCTTAATTATGTCTCCGGCTGCAATTGAAACACCAGAACCATAAGAGCCAATTATTGCTACAACATTTTCTTTTTCGATAAGTCTTGTTACTGCTGTAGTCGCTTCACCTTTATCGCTCTTGTTATCAACTATTACCAATTCGATTTTTTTGCCTAATACTTCAGGATACATTTTGTTTGCATATTTTATACCATCAAGTTCCTGAAGACCGCCTCCTCCATTTTCACCTGTAAGAGGTTCAAAAACACCGATTTTTATAACATCAGAACTGTCTGCTGCAACATC
>NZ_JAWQJF010000074.1:0-4626 GCF_033447055.1 Sedimentibacter sp. | reverse complement strand
TGTGATTTTATAGGATTTTTGAAGAAGTTTATAGGAGAAGAATATTATTTACCTTTGTTAATCCGGGGCGATTGCTTTTCATAGCATTGTCCGTGTTATGGTTAGTGATATTGTTTAAACTGTCACACCAAACCGATTTTTGTCACGGGTTGAGATCCTGGTATATGAAAGTGACTTAAATAGAAATTTGAAATTATTAAAGTAATAATGTGACTTTTTTTGAAAAGGTTTGATTTTATTCTATCATTTTCAGTATCTGTCCGGTAGTCAGATAATAGTTTAGCATTTTTTCCAGAGATTTTATCTTAGTTTCGTACTCAATATCTGAGAAATTCTCAATAAATGAGTTGCCTACTTCAGAGATAGAAGTAATAGTCTGTTCCCATTTGGCGGTAGTTGTCCCATTTTTGTTGTCAATGAGTGTTATTCTATATCTAATTACTCTAGATTCTGTAAATCTGACAAATTGTATCTTTTCATTTTTATTAAAAAGGTCCACTGTCCATATTTCTTTTATATCTCCAGGTAAATCAGTAGAAAAAACACAGTCTAATTCTGCAAACCCTGATTTTGAATATATTATTTTGCCTTTCCAAGATTCTATCCAATCATATTCTCTCTGAGGGCATAATAAAGGAAAAACCTTTTCTGGTTTAAAGTTTAAAAGTTGAGTACATGAAACGAAATGTTGTTTGGCTTTGAAAATGTTTTTTCCCATTAGGATTGGAGTATTTATATTACTTGGTTTGGTTTTGAATAAATAGAATTATTGATGGGATAAAAGTAAGTAGATATTCTAATTATTTATCCTGGCAGAGGAGGCAAAATTGTCCTGTTTCACAGATATTTTACCAGTAAATATTCCCGATAGATAGCAGGAATTATCTTGATATGTGAACCTCATTTTTAAGTTGGTTAGTGAGAGAGTGCTCTATAACGTGCAGAATTTCAATCATTAACCATAACGGCCCGGCGGTTGAGGGAGTAAACGTTGGTGGCGCAGTCCGCCGGTTCGGATCCCGGTTCTTTAGCCACAAAGAAGTTCCGGCGGCAAGCCACCATGGCGCAGTTTTTGCCAATCCCGGTACAAGTTATTAGTCCGGATTTTACACTAACCTGTCCACCATTGGCCAAAATATTTTGTTGAGTATCAGAAGTTTTGATGGTCATGTAATCTGTCTTGGAGGGGGTGCAAAAATTGTGACAGCCTGCCCCGCCTCAAACGGGGAGCTTATTAATTATACCGTCCGTGCTATAGTGCGTTTATTATTTTAAAAGCTTGTCTATTGCAGCAATTGTCATTTTTCCTTGACTTGGACGCGGAGCATTTTTATTAATTATATTCCCTCCCTTATCTATCAAAGCATAAGTAGGTACACCAGGAATATTAAATAGTTTTGATAGTATATTATATTCGTCAGGGCTAAGAAGATAATGATCCCCGGCCATATTCTCTGATTTAACTAATGTTTCCCAATTCTTTTTATCTGATCTATTGCATAAATTCAAGAATACCACATCCTGTCCAGCGAAATGAGCACTTATTACTTTTCCATGAGGTATCTCTTGTCTGCAAGGACCACACCATGTTGCCCAAAAATCTATGTATACAACTTTACCCTTATATTTCCCAATAAGTTTTTCATAAACCTTATCAGCTTCATTTTTAAGAAGAGGTGGAAGAATGTTTGTATTGTTATTCAATGGTTTGAAGGCTTTTGCCTGATAAAACTGATCTGTTTTTCTTAAGTAGGAGAGAATGTTTTTATTAGAAATCAATGAATCCATTTGGGTCCACTCATCTTGGGAAGGAGAATATGTTATATCATTTGAATAGCACCTTGAAATCCCTTGTGAAATGATCAGATCTCTTCCTATCCCCTTTGGGAAATTTTTTACCGATTCTAAGAGTATTTTTATTAAATATTTGTTTGTGAACTGATTGATATCTCCTCGTCGTGCATCTGAAAACTCTTGATATTCTTTTGATCTCGTAATTGTTGTATCCCTACCATAGAATTTAGAAATCAAGAATAATTCCCGATCGGAAAATTTCTTAGTTTCTCTGAAGTAGTCAATAATTCCATCATTCAAATTATAATCCTTCCATATAATATCTCTGATGTTAGCGATATAATTACTATAGTTTCTGGATCCAATAGCATTTGAATTATTGATTTGATATTTATTAAACAAATGCTGGTAGAAATCTGATGGAAGATCTTTTCGTCTCGCTGGGTAAGGGTAAGAAATATCCAAACGATAAAGGATTAAAGCCCAAGCAGGCTCATATGCTAAATCAAGCTTGATAAGGTCAATTGCCTTTTGACTTATCTTGTTTTTTTTACAATATTCATCAACAAAAGTTAATTCTCTTTTTAATAAATCATCACAGAATTTTTCAAGAGATTGAAAATCGTATTGATCATTTCTATAAAAAAGGTTTGGTTTATTTCTATCTTTTTTAAACTTGTTGTTTATAGCTATAGTCAGCTCATAAATATCATTATTTAGTTCACTATTTTCACCTGAAAAAAAATGAGTTCCGTTTTCGTTGATAGTTATATTATAAGTCTCTCCTGGTACGAGATATAAATAGGTATTAGTCTTTCCTATTTCGATGGAAGAAAACCTAGTTGGACATACAAGATCGAAAGTCGTTTTAAAGTATCCAGTAGAGTCAATTGAAATCAACTCTTGGTTATCTATACTTTGGCAACTCCCAGTTACAGCATCTACAACTCTTATACTCCCAGTTTGGAATTCACCTTTGTATTTGTTTATATGACCAATAATTGTAACTTCCCCAGGTTGAATTGGATTTGAAGAAGTTAGTATCTCCTGACCATATGAATTTATTGCTGCAAAAATTACTATCAAGAGAGTCAAAATTCTTTGTTTTTTCATATGAGTCTGATTATTAGGAGGTCTTTTGATTATTTATAGCTTAGTCCAGATAATTTATGTGATGTTCCGGTTAAACGATATATTCATTCAAATTATTACAATTTTTATTGAGTTATAGTGCGTTTACTTAGGCATTTATTGAGTCAGTCTCAGTGGCACGAATGCACTATAACGGCCCGGCAATATGGGGAGGTTGTGTTACCCGATGCAAGCACCGGGCAAGGTCCTGGTTCTTTAGCCAGATATTTGTCACGGTGCAAGGAGGGTATGGCGCACTTTTTGCCGTCCGGGTACAAACTTTGTTGAGCATTACGAGTGTCACGGGACAAGTTAGTTCGGAGCCAGAAATTTATCACCGGTTACAAGTTTGGTTGCGCGCACTGGCGCGATCGCGGTATAAGCTATTACAGATCTGTCTTGGGAGCAGGAGTAAAAGCAAAAAGTGTGACAATGCCCATTAATTATACCGTCCGTGTTAGCCGAAGGCGTTTTTTTTCTTCTCAAATTCGATTAGTTCAATTGGAGCTCCATTATATTCAATCATCGCGACTTTTATTCCATCAAAGTTTGATTCGGGTATGGAAATCACATTAAAGTCATGTTTCGTCAGCTCAGAGTCTATGCTGTTAACCTCAAATGCAATATGTGGAACAGATTGAATTAGTTTGTTAACTGGACTTTCCTTTTCGAATCTCATCCACTCAATGCCAAAGGGACAAGTGGAAAAACCTGAGACATAAAATTTGAACTTTTTAAGGTATGTCTCACCGGGCATTTTCTTTTTAGTAGGGATGCCAAGGTGATGATATTTCCATCCCCATTCAGTGGTTGAAATAGGGAGTTCATGATCCATTCTCAATTTTTTCATAATTAAATATGTTTAAGAAGCTTCATTCTTTAGACGGAATTGTCATGTTAAACTTTCTCTAGTGTGCAGGTTGTTAACCGCTTACGGCTAACGTTTGATGCTAAGTTACGGCTGGGAGTTAGGAGGATCAGTTCTATCCCATGATAATGTCAAAACGAAGATAGGAAAAACTTGCTTATCACTAAATCTGCCCAGCTGGAATTTAGCATTTGTTGTACGCAGGCTTTTCAGTCCTTGTAGTGCAGTCTTAATATGTCATTGTTGCTTTCTGTATGATAATATCTTCTTATCTGTACGAAACCATATTTTTCATAAAAAGCTCTACCAATCGCATTTTTCTCAAAAACTTCCACTTCCAATTCAACGTGAAATTCCTTGATAAAATTTACCAGTCGTGTCCCTATTCCTCTAAAGTGGTTATTTGGCAATACAAATAGTCCTCCGATTTCATTGCCTATCATACTAATAAAGCCAATTACAGAATTATTTTCTTCGTAAACCCAAGTGTCTGTATTTGGAATATAAACATCTCTCAAATCTTTTTTTGCTTTTTCTACAAAATCAGCTTCCAGAAATGGATGAGCTAAACTTGATGCCTGGTACCAAACATTCATTATCTCATCATTATCTTTTTCCTCTCGCTTTCTAATCATGTCATCTCCTTTTGATGTTATATCTTGAATCGGTGCAATTTCTTTCAAGCTTGCGTACAACGGCCAGCGGGTATGGGCAGTAAGTGTTACCTGACGCAGCCATCCGGCCACCTGTCCTGGTACTTTAGCCGAGAAACTATCCCGGGGGCAAGTAAGGTATGGCGCAATTTTTGCAAGTCCCGGCGAAAGATTTGATTG
>NZ_JAWQJF010000073.1:0-16136 GCF_033447055.1 Sedimentibacter sp. | reverse complement strand
TGCTGTTGAAATTGTGATTCCTCTTTCTCTTTCTTCTGGTGCCTTGTCAATGTTTTCGAATGCTACTGCTTCGCCTGTACCATATCTTTCATGTAATGTTTTAGTAATTGCTGCTGTTAAAGTAGTCTTGCCGTGATCTACGTGGCCGATCGTTCCAACGTTAACATGGGGTTTATTTCTTTCATATTTTTGCTTTGCCATTTTATTTCCTCCATAATTTATTGTATTATTTTTATTATTATTGTTTTTGTGTTATTTTTTCTGCTACACTGTTTGGAACTCTTTCAAAGTGGTCAAATTCCATTGAATAAGCTGCTCTACCCTGACTCATCGAACGAAGTACAGTTGCATATCCAAACATTTCTGATAATGGAACAAATGCATTTACTATCTTAACTCCGCTTCTGTCAGAGAATCCTTCAACTCTTCCTCTTCTGGAACTTATGTCTCCCATAACATCTCCTAAGTAATCTTCAGGAGTTGTTACTTCAACTTTCATATAAGGTTCCATCAATACCGGTGAAGCCTTTCTCATAGCATCCTTGAAAGCCATAGATCCGGCAATCTTGAACGCCATTTCTGAGGAGTCAACTTCATGATATGATCCATCATACAATGTTACTTTGAAATCCAGTACCGGATATCCCGCAAGAACACCATTTTCAGCTGCGCCTCTGATACCGGCTTCAACTGCTGGAATATATTCCCTAGGAATAGCTCCGCCTACAATTGCATTGACAAATTCAATACCCTTGCCAGCTTCAAGCGGTTCCATAGTGATTTTAACGTGACCATATTGTCCTTTACCACCAGATTGTCTAGCATATTTCATATCAACATCAGATGTTCCGGTAATTGTTTCTTTATAAGAAACCTGTGGCTTACCAACATTTGCTTCAACCTTGAATTCTCTTAAAAGTCTGTCAACGATGATTTCCAAATGAAGTTCGCCCATTCCTGCTATAATTGTCTGGCCTGTGTCAGGGTTTGTATATGTCTTGAATGTAGGATCTTCTTCAGCAAGCTTTTGAAGTCCGATACCCATTTTTTCCTGTCCTGCCTTAGTCTTAGGTTCAATTGCTACTTCTATAACTGGGTCTGGGAATTCCATAGATTCCAATACTATCGGATGGTCAGGATCACACAATGTATCTCCTGTTGTAGTGAATTTAAAACCTACCGCTGCTTCTATGTCTCCCGAATAAGATGTTTTAATTTCTTCTCTCTTGTTAGCATGCATCTGAAGAATACGACCAATTCTTTCTTTCTTGTTTTTAGTGGAATTTAGAACATAGGTTCCTGATTCTAATGTTCCCCCATAAATTCTAAAGAAAGTCAATTTTCCTACAAATGGGTCAGTCATGATCTTAAATGCCAACGCTGCTAAAGGAGCATCATCTGCAATATGCACTTCAACTTCTTCTTTAGTGTCAGGATCAAAGCCTTTCATTTGTGGTACTTCAACCGGACTTGGCAAATAATCTAAAACTGCATCCAACATCAGTCTAACACCTTTATGTTTATATGCTGTGCCGCAAAGTACAGGTATTATCTGTACATTGATTGTAGCAACTCTTATTGCTTTTTTCAATTCTTCAACAGTAATTTCTTCACCGTTCAAGTACTTTTCCATCAATAATTCATCAGTATCCGCTACAGCTTCAACTAACTTTTCTCTGTATTCATTTGCTTGATCAACATATTCTTCTGGTATTTCTGTAATAGTGATGTCTGTTCCTTCATCATTGCCATAATTTATAGTCTTCATCTCTACTAAGTCTATTATAGCTCTGAATTTTTCCTCAGTACCAATAGGCAATTGAATCGGAACAGCATTAGCTTTTAATCTGTCAATGATTGTTCCTACCGAAAAGAAGAAATCAGCACCCATTTTATCCATTTTGTTTATTAAACAAATTCTTGGTACACCATATTTGTCTGCCTGTCTCCAAACAGTTTCTGACTGAGGTTCAACACCCATTTTAGCATCAAACACCGTTACCGCACCATCAAGTACTCTCAATGATCTTTCAACTTCAACTGTGAAGTCTACGTGGCCTGGTGTATCAATAATATTTATTCTTACATCTTTCCAATGACAAGTAGTAGCAGCTGAAGTTATTGTAATTCCTCTTTCCTGCTCTTGCTCCATCCAGTCCATCTGAGATGCACCTTCATGAGTTTCTCCAATTTTATGAATTTTCCCGGTATAGAACAGGATTCTTTCAGTAGTTGTAGTTTTTCCCGCATCAATATGCGCCATGATACCAATATTTCTAGTATTTTCCAAAGAATATTCTCTACTCATTTTAACCTCCTTCACGCTGCTAAGTTAAGTTCATTACTTAATTTAAGCATATTACCATCTAAAGTGTGCAAATGCTTTATTAGCTTCTGCCATTTTATGTGTATCTTCTCTTTTCTTAACGCTGGCTCCAACGTTGTTAGCTGCATCCATTAATTCTTTTGCAAGCTTTTCACGCATAGTTTTTTCTCCTCTTTTACGAGAATATCCTACTAGCCATCTTAAACCCAAAGTTTGTCTTCTCTCAGGTCTTACTTCTATCGGCACTTGATAAGTAGCACCGCCGACTCTTCTTGCTTTTACTTCCAAAACTGGCATGATGTTGTTCATTGCTTTAGTGAACACCTCTATTGGTTCTTCACCTGTCTTTTCTTTTATGATGTCAAATGCATCGTAAACGATAGTTTGAGCAACTCCCTTTTTACCATCATACATCAGTTGGTTAATCAATTTGGAAACGACCTTATCTTTATAGATTGGATCTTCCATTACTTCTCTCTTAGGTATGTGACCTTTTCTTGGCACTTTACTTCCCTCCTTAATAATAAAATTTAATTCACAGGTACTCGACAATAATAAATGCCGTTGTGCACAAAATGCATAATATATATTATGGTACTAAGCAGCATCATAACCTGCATAGTGTGCCGGATATCGTCTAGTTATTTTTTTACTTTTTCTCTCTTAGCTCCATATTTGGATCTAGATTGTTTTCTTTTAGCTACACCAGCTGTATCAAGGGTACCTCTGATTATATGGTATCTAACCCCTGGTAAGTCTTTAACTCTTCCGCCTCTTATAAGAACAACGCTGTGTTCCTGTAAGTTGTGGCCAACTCCTGGAATGTACGCAGTAACTTCAACGCCTGTTGTTAATTTAACTCTGGCAATTTTTCTAAGAGCTGAGTTAGGTTTTTTAGGTGTTACAGTTTTAACTGATGTACATACTCCTCTTTTTTGAGGTGAATTAGTTTCATTCATCTTCTTTTGAAGAGTGTTATAGCTTACATTCAATGCTGGAGAATTGGATTTGTATGTTACTTCTTGTCTTCCTTTTCTCACTAACTGGTTTATTGATGGCATTCGTGCACCTCCTTACAAAATATAATTTATTTTAAAACGGCAGCCGCCGCTGCGTTTACGCTAATACCGCAAGACGCTCCAAGCTCCTTCATGTTCTCAAAATATAAAATTTCTATATTACGCTCTTTACAAGCATCTGCGATTGGTTTAGTAACATGCAAATCAGCATCCTTTGAAATATAAATTTTTTCAGCTTCGTCTCTCGCCAAAGCTCTCAAAGTCTGCTTCATGCCAACAACTATTTTTCTATCTTCACTCATACATAATCACCTATCTTATTAACAAATACTTAGTTCATGGGGATATCCCCATGAACTTGTTTATTAATTTATTTAATGATTAAAATACTAAAGTATTCTATCATCTTATTTTTTAGATGTCAAATATTTTTTTGATACTAACACATTTCATTTTATTCCTCTATAACTTCTTGTTCTTCATGTTCAACATCATCTGTAGTAGTACCTATATTCCTGTACTTTTTCATTCCTGTACCGGCTGGTATAAGTTTACCAATAATTACATTCTCTTTAAGTCCAAGAAGATTATCAACTTTTCCTTTTGTTGCTGCATCTGTCAGAACTCTTGTAGTTTCCTGGAATGATGCAGAAGCCAAGAAAGAATCCGTTGCAAGTGATGATTTAGTGATACCTAAAAGTGCAATTTCACCAGATGCAGGTTCCTTACCTTCATCAATTGCAGCTTTATTTTGTTCATTATAATCAAATATTGAAACAAGACTTCCGGGAAGCAATGTGGTGTCTCCTGCTTCTTCGATTCTAACTTTGTTTACCATCTGTCTTATAATAACTTCAACGTGCTTATCACTGATATCAACACCCTGCATCCTATAAACTCTCTGAACTTCCATGAGTATATAAGACTCTAGAGCTTTCATTCCCAAAATATTCAAAATGTCATGAGGATTAATAGAACCATCAGTAATTTTATCCCCAAGCTCCAAGTAATCACCCTCAGTTACCAAAATTTTGGAACCGTAAGGAATTAAATACGTCTTACTCTCAGCCATATCGTTGTTTGTTACTGTAACTTCTCTTTTATGAATTTTTTCAGTTACAGTCACTCTTCCAGGTATTTCAGAAATAATAGCCTGGCCTTTTGGCTTTCTTGCTTCAAAAAGTTCTTCGATACGAGGCAAACCTTGTGTAATATCAGCTGCGGCAGCAATACCGCCAGTATGGAATGTACGCATTGTAAGCTGTGTACCAGGTTCACCAATTGATTGTGCAGCAATTATACCAACTGCCGACCCAACATTAACTAATTTACCTGTTGCCAAGTTAGTTCCATAACATTTTGCACAAACACCGTGAGAAGTTTTACATGTCAGAACTGATCTTACCTTTACTTTTTTAATACCCGAACTTTGTATTTTTTTAGCTGTATCTTCAGATATAAATTCTCCTGCTTTTACCATAACCTCTCCTGTTTCAGGATGGATTATATCACACGATGCATATCTGTCAGCACATCTCTCACTCATATCTTCAATTATTTCTTTTCCATCAATAAAAGATTCTACCTCTATACCATCAGTAGTTCCGCAGTCATCCTCTCTTACTATAACATCCTGGCTTACGTCAACAAGTCTTCTTGTCAAGTAACCAGAGTCTGCTGTTCTAAGAGCAGTATCTGTAAGTCCCTTACGAGCACCGGTAGCTGATAGGAAGAATTCAAGAACAGAAAGACCTTCACGGAAATTTGATTTTACCGGAACTTCAACTGTTTTACCTGATGCACTGGCCATAAGACCACGCATACCGGCAAGCTGCTTAATCTGATTACGACCACCACGGGCTCCTGATACAGACATAATGTAAATGCTATTTAACGGATCCAGGCTCTTCATAAGTGCTTCTGTAACATCTTCTGTAGTCTGATTCCAAACTTTTATAACATTTTCATATCTTTCTTCATCTGTCATCAAGCCTCTGCGATACTTTTTATCGTACTCAATAACTTGCTTTTCAGCTTTTTCAATAAGTAGTTTCTTTTCTTCCGGAACTGTTATATCGCTTACACTTACTGTAATAGCTCCAACAGTTGAATACCTGTATCCTTTAGATTTAATTCCATCCAAAACATCTGCCGTATACGAATTTCCATATCTTCTAAAGCATCTGTATATTATTTCTTCAAGCGATTTCTTCGTTACAGTGGTATCTATTTCCAAAGAAAATTTATCTTTTTCCCTGTCTACAAAGCCAAGATTTTGAGGTATATTTTCATTAAATATAAACCTTCCAACTGTACTTTCAACTAGTTTCGCTTCTCCGTCCACAACACATTTCACTTTAACCCTAGCATGCAAGTCAACTACTTTATTGAAATATGCCACCATCATTTCATCATAATCTTTAAATATCATTCCATGACCTTTACAATTTTCAATTTCAAGAGTCATGTAGTAACTTCCAAGTACCATATCCTGTGTAGGAGTAGTTATTGGTCGTCCATCCTTCGGTGCTAAAATATTGTTTGTAGACATCATTAAAAACCTTGATTCTGCTTGTGCCTCAACAGATAAAGGAACGTGAACAGCCATCTGGTCTCCGTCGAAGTCCGCATTGTATGCTGTACATACAAGAGGATGGAGCTTTATTGCTTTTCCATCAACAAGAACTGGTTCAAAAGATTGAATACCAAGTCTATGGAGTGTAGGTGCACGGTTTAACATTACAGTGTGGTCTTTAATTATTTCATCTAATACATCCCATACTGCATTGTCAACTTTTTCAACTTTTTTCTTAGCACTTTTTATATTGTGAGCTGTCCCATTTTCAACAAGCTTCTTCATAACAAACGGTTTAAACAATTCCAATGCCATTTTCTTAGGAAGACCACATTGGTTAAATTTAAGTTCAGGACCAACAACTATAACAGAACGTCCTGAATAGTCAACTCTTTTTCCAAGAAGGTTTTGTCTGAAACGTCCTTGTTTACCTTTAAGCATATCAGATAATGATTTTAAAGGTCTGTTTCCGGGACCTGTAACAGGCCTGCCTCTTCTACCATTATCAATTAAAGCATCAACAGCTTCTTGAAGCATTCTTTTTTCATTTCTTACAATTATGTCAGGCGCTCCTAAATCAAGAAGCCTTTTTAAACGGTTATTTCTATTTATAACTCTTCTGTACAAATCATTTAAATCTGATGTTGCAAAACGTCCACCGTCCAGCTGAACCATTGGTCTTAATTCTGGAGGAATTACCGGAATAACATCGAGAATCATCCATTCAGGTCTGTTACCTGAAATCCTAAAGGCTTCTATTACTTCAAGTCTTCTTGTGATTCTGATCTTTTTCTGGCCTTTGCTGTCTTTTAACTGACTTTTCAGTTCTGCTGATTCTTTTTCAAGATCTATTTTTTCAAGTAGTTTTTTTACAGCTTCTGCACCCATTTCAGCCTTAAATGCATTTTTATAATGATCTTTGTACTCTCTGTATTCCATTTCAGATAAAAGCTGTTTTTCCGATAAAGAAGTGTCACCAGCTTCTGTAACTACATATTGAGCAAAGTATAAAACTTTTTCCAACGCTCTCGGAGACATATCAAGTATAAGACCAAGTCTACTCGGTATACCTTTGAAATACCAGATGTGAGATACCGGAGCCGCAAGCTCGATATGCCCCATTCTTTCTCTTCTGACTTTTGCTTTTGTGACCTCTACTCCACAACGGTCACATACAACTCCCTTATATCTGACTCTTTTATATTTTCCGCAATGACATTCCCAGTCTTTTGTTGGTCCAAATATTTTTTCGCAAAAAAGTCCGTCTTTTTCAGGTTTTAATGTACGGTAATTAATTGTTTCAGGCTTTTTAACTTCTCCTCTCGACCATTGTCTTATTTTATCAGGAGAGGCCAATGCTATTCTTATTGATTCGAAATTATTGTAATCTACCAAGGAGTTCGCTCCCTTCATTATATTTTTTCAATCGGCCCTTGTATATTTTGGGACATTCCTCTACCTTCTCACACTCATCACTATGGTAGAGGTGTGTCCCACTTCATTAATAATCATCATCGTCGCTATAATCGTCATCTTTATCTAAATCTATCTCAGCGTCGTCAAATATGTCAATATCATCAATTTCGTCAATTTCGTCAATTTCGTCAATATCATCAATTTCGTCAACACCATCAATCTCAGCAACATCAACTTCAATCATTCCATCTGCTTCTACATACTTAAGATCACCAAGATTTTCAACTTCAATTTGTAAGTCATCATCATTATCCATAGTATCGACTATTTCAACTTCATCTTGCTCGCTGGTAATTATTTTAATATCCAGAGCCAAACTCTGCAATTCTTTTACAAGTACCTTGAATGATTCAGGGATTCCTGGTTCAGGAATATTTTCACCTTTGACAATAGCTTCATACGTTTTAACTCTGCCGTTAACATCATCTGATTTAACAGTTAATATTTCCTGCAATGTGTGAGCTGCTCCATACGCTTCCAAAGCCCAAACTTCCATTTCTCCGAATCTTTGTCCTCCAAATTGAGCTTTTCCTCCTAATGGCTGTTGTGTAACCAAAGAATAAGGTCCTGTTGAACGAGCATGTATTTTATCATCAACAAGGTGGTGAAGTTTCAGCATATACATATAACCAACGGTTACAGGTCCGTCAAAGAATTCACCGCTTCGTCCATCTCTAAGTTCAATTTTACCACTTCTTGGATATCCCGCCATTTCAAGAGCATCCCAGATATCATCCTCAGTAGCACCATCAAATACAGATGTTGCAACATTCCAACCTAATTTTTTAGCTGCCAGACCAAGATGCACTTCTAACACCTGACCGATGTTCATACGTGATGGAACGCCCAGAGGATTTAATACTACCTGCAAAGGAGTACCATCTGGTAGGTAAGGCATATCTTCCTCAGGCATAATACGAGAAATAACGCCCTTGTTACCATGTCTACCGCACATTTTATCCCCAACGTTTATTTTACGTTTTGTAGCAATGTAAACTCTGACAAGTTTACTAACTCCCGGGCTTAAGTCGTCTCCGTTTTCTCTGGTAAATACTTTTACATCAACTATAATACCAGTTTCTCCATGTGGAACTTTCAACGAAGTATCTCTGACTTCTCTTGCTTTTTCACCAAAGATTGCTCTTAAGAGTCTTTCCTCGGCAGTAAGTTCCGTTTCTCCCTTTGGAGTAACTTTACCAACAAGAATATCACCAGCTTTAACTTCAGCACCAATTCTAATTATTACTCTTTCGTCAAAGTCCTTTAAAGAATCATCCCCAACATTTGGAATGTCCCTTGTAATTTCCTCAGGACCAAGCTTTGTATCTCTAGCTTCAGATTCATATTCTTCAATATGAAGTGATGTCAAAACATCTTCCATTACAAGCTTTTCATTTAAAAGCATAGCATCTTCGTAATTGTACCCTTCCCATCTCATAAAACCAATAAGAAGATTCTTTCCGATTGCCATATCTCCGTTTTCAGTAGAAGGACCATCAGCAATAATCTGTCCTCTTTTTACTTCATCACCCTTGTATATAATAGGTCTTTGATTTACACAAGTACCACTGTTTGATCTTTTAAACTTCAATATTGGATACTTGTCTATCATATTATTATCGTTTCTTTTCACTAAAATCTCAGATGCAGTTACCGAAAGAGCTACACCATCATGTTCAGCAACAACAACTGCTCCCGAGTCCTTAGCTGCTTTATACTCTAATCCTGTCCCTATAACCGGAGCTTCAGTAATTAAAAGAGGCACCGCCTGTCTTTGCATGTTTGCACCCATGAGGGCACGGTTAGCATCGTCATTTTCAAGGAAAGGTATCATTCCTGTACCAATTGATATTACTTGTTTAGGAGAAACCTCCATGTAATCAACCATATCTCTTGACACAATTTCATTTATACCGTCGATTCCTCGAACAACAACACGGCTGTTTGCAAATGTTCCATCTTCATTTAAAGGTTCATTTGACTGCGCTATTATTTTAGTATCTTCTATATCAGCAGTTATATAATCAATAACATCTGTTACCTGTCCTGTTTCCTTGTTTATTCTCCTATATGGAGCTTCTAAGAAACCATAATCATTTATTCTGGCGTATATTGCCAAAGAAGTAATCAAGCCGATGTTAGGCCCTTCAGGAGTTTCAATAGGACACATTCTGCTGTAATGAGAATGATGAACGTCTCTTACTTCAAAACTTGCCCTGTCTCTGCTTAACCCGCCAGGTCCAAGCGCAGACATTCTTCTCTTGTGAGTAAGTTCTGCAAGTGGATTTGTTTGGTCCATGAACTGAGACAATTGACTGCTTCCAAAAAATTCTTTTATTGCAGCAGAAACAGGTCTAATATTAATTAAAACCTGAGGAGTTACAACGTCAACGTCTTGAATAGTCATTCTTTCTCTTACTACTCTTTCCATTCTTGACAAGCCAACTCTAACTTGATTTTGAAGAAGTTCTCCGACACTTCTTAACCTTCTGTTTCCAAGGTGGTCTATGTCATCAGTACTTCCTATTCCTTTAAATAAGCCTAATTGATAATTTGCAGAAGCAATCATATCTTCAACAATAATATGTCTTGGAGTAAGTTCCTTCATATTATCAACCAACGCTCTTTCAATATCTTCCAAAGAACTGTTTTCTTCTATTATTCTCTTCATTGTTGGATAAAAAACACGTTCTTTTAATCCAAGTTTATCAAAATCTATATCTAATCCAAATACTTTTGGATCAACAAACTTATTACATAAAACTTTAGTAACTTTATCTTCAGAGTTGTAAACATCAACAGAGAACACGCCAGCTGCTTCCAATTTTATTATTGATTCTTCACTGATCGTATCATCCTTATGTACCAATATTTCGCCGGTTTCTTTATCAATAATATTTTCAGCAGATTTTTTTCCTATAACTCTGTTTCCCAAGCTGAGCTTTTTATTAAATTTATATCTTCCAACTTTTGCTAAGTCGTATCTTTTTGGGTCAAAAAACAATGAATTAATTAAAGATGAAGCACTATCTAATGTTGGAGGTTCACCTGGTCTTAATCTTTTGTAAATTTCAATCAGAGCTTCTTCAGTATTAGCAGTATTGTCCTTTTCAAGCGTCTTTAAAAGCTGCTCAGTTTCTCCTAATGTTTCAATAATCTGAGCATTAGAAGAAAGCCCCATAGCTCTTACAAGCACTGTTGCAGGAAGTTTTCTGGTACGGTCAACTCTCACATAAATAATGTCGTTAGAGTCGGTTTCATATTCGAGCCATGCACCTCTATTTGGAATAAGAGTAGCCTCATATAATTCCTTACCAACTTTATCCCTGTTCATATTGTAATACACTCCAGGTGATCTGACTAACTGACTAACAATTACACGTTCTGCACCATTGATGATAAACGTACCTTTTTCAGTCATCAAAGGAAATTCACCCATAAACGCTTCTTGTTCCTTAATTTCTCCCGTTTCCTTATTAATCAGCCTTACTTTAAGTTTTAACGGTACTGAATATGTTGTATCTCTTTCTTTACATTCAACCTGGCTGAACTTTGGTTCACCATATAAAGAATGATCAATAAATTCCAGAATCAAATTGCCGGTGTAATCCTCAATTGGTGAAATATCATCAAATACTTCTTTCAAGCCCTCGCTTAAGAACCATTCGTAAGATTTCTTTTGCACTTCAACTAAATCTGGCAATTCTAAAACTTCATTAATCTTAGAGTAAGACATTCTCACTCTATTACCTATTTTCACAGGATGCGGCATTTTTTCACCCCTTAGTTTAATAATTTTTTGTTGGCTTACAATTTCTATGCCAACATTTTATGCTCATGGCAATATATAATAATATCACCATATTTTTTTTATGTCAATATTTTTTTGCTTTTTTATTTATTTTTTTAAATTATAATTTACTTATGTTGTAATACGATTTCTCACGCAAACATACACATTTGCTATTATTTGCTAATTTATAAATAATATGCATATGAATTATATTTAAAATGAGCAAAAAAGACTTTACTCATTATGTAAAGTCTTTTTTATTGTCAATAATGTTAACTATTTAATTTCTACTGCTGCGCCTTCAGCTTCTAAAGCAGCTTTCATTTTGTCTGCATCTTCTTTTGAAACTGCAGTTTTCAATGTAGTAGGTGCTCCATCAACTGCATCTTTAGCTTCTTTCAAGCCAAGACCTGTTAATTCTCTTACAACTTTGATAACTTTGATTTTGCTTGCGCCAGCCGAAGCAAGAACAACATCAAATTCAGTTTTTTCTTCTTCAACAACTGCTGCAACACCTGCACCACCAGCTACTGCTACTGGAGCTGCTGCTGATACACCAAATTCTTCTTCTATTGCTTTAACTAATTCATTTAATTCTAATACTGATAATAATTTTATTTCTTCAACAAATTTTGTGATTTTTTCACTTGCAATTTCAATATACCTCCTATTTTTCCGTTAATTATTAGTTTTTTTATTTTGCAGGGAGACGCACCTTTAAGGAGAGTCAGCCCCTGAGGATAAACCTTAAAGGAATGTCCCCGATATTTCATATTTTGTTACTAGCTTGCTATTTCTTCATTTTTCTTTCTGATTTGATCAAGCATATAAGCAAGATTTCTGATATTTCCTTGTAATACACCAGCCAACTGTCCAAGAAGAACTTCTCTTGGTGGTACACTTGCCAATTGTTTCATTTGGTCAGCGTTCATGACTTTGCCTTCTGCTATACCAGCTTTAATTATAAGTGTTTCATTGCTAGTTTTAGCGAAGTCATTTGTAACCTTTGCTGCAGCTAATTCATCATTAAATGATATAGCAATGGCATTTGGTCCTTCCAAATTTACGTTAATATCTTCATATCCCAATTCTTTAAACGCAAAACGCATTAAAGAATTCTTATAAACTTTATATTCAACGCCAACTTCTCTGCACTTATTTCTCAATTCTGTAGCTTTTTCAACTGTCAATCCTTTGTATTCAACCAGTACAACTGATTTAGCACTTCTTAACTTTTCAGTTATGTCGCTGACTACTTGTTTTTTCTGTTCTAACACTGTTTGATTCATGTACGGTTACACCTCCTTAACAAAAAAATCCCTCCGCAGACGAAGAGAAATTGTTTATAATTTCAACCTCGGCTGGATATTAAACTCCTCGGAGTACCAACTGTCTGCGGTATTTATTTAATTTTAGTTCTATGTCAATACTAGTCCATTAGTTTTGTTGTATTCAACTTAATGCCAGGTCCCATTGTGCTAGCTATAGCAACACTCTTCAAGTATTTACCTTTAGCAGCTGCCGGTTTAGCTTTAACAATAGCATCCATTACAACTTTTAAATTATCAACTAATTTTTCTGTACCGAAAGATTTTTTTCCTACAGGAACGTGAATAATGTTTGTTTTATCAAGTCTGTATTCAACTTTACCTGCTTTAATCTCCTGAATAGCCTTTGCTACATCAAATGTTACTGTTCCTGATTTTGGGTTAGGCATTAAACCTTTAGGTCCTAATACTCTACCAAGTCTACCAGCAATACCCATCATATCTGGAGTTGCTATTACAACATCAAAATCAAACCAGTTTTCTTTTTGAATTTTATCAGCCAATTCAGCTTCACCCACGTATTCTGCTCCAGCTTCTTGAGCTTCTTTAGCTTTATCACCTTTTGCAAATACTAATACACGAACAGTCTTACCAGTTCCGTGAGGTAGAACTACAGCGCCTCTTACTTGTTGGTCTGCATGTCTTGAATCTACACCTAATTTTACGTGAGCCTCAACAGTCTCATCAAAATTAGCTTTTGCTGTTCCAAGCATAACTTCTACAGCTTCTTCTAAATCGTATAATTTCAATTTATCAATTGTCTTCATACTATCTTGATATTTTTTTCCTCTTTTTGGCATTTAATTACCCTCCTTTGTGGTCAAGCAGCCACTACAGCCTTCCACAGTGCCGTGTTAATTATTTTTCTACTACAACGCCCATACTCCTTGCAGTACCCGCTACTAAGTTCATAGCTGCTTCAATAGTATTAGCATTCAAATCTGGCATTTTTACTTTTGCGATTTCTTCGCATTTTTCCTTAGAAAGTGTTGCTACTTTCTTTTTGTTTGGTTCGCCCGAACCACTTTCAATACCAACTGCTTTTTTTATTAGAACTGCCACTGGTGGAGTTTTTGTGATAAATGTAAATGATCTATCTTGATAAACAGTTAAAACAATAGGTATTATCATACCTGCTTGATCTGCTGTCCTTGCATTAAATTCTTTACAAAATCCCATTATATTCACACCATGAGGTCCTAACGCTGTACCAACCGGTGGAGCTGGAGTAGCCTTTCCTGCTGGTATTTGCAGCTTAACTATAGCCGTTACTTTTTTAGCCATATCGTTGCACCTCCTTCATACGTAAACGCATGTATCTATTGAAAAGTTGTTAAACTTTCTCAATCTGATCATAATCAAGTTCGATAAGAGTTTCTCTCCCAAACATTGATACAAAAGCTTTAATTTTTCTTTTTTCCTGACTGATGCTTTCTACAACACCAATAAAGTCCTCAAACGGGCCTTCTTTCACCTTGATAGTATCTCCTGCAAAAAGCTCTATGGCAGGAAGTCTTTCTACAACGCCAAGTGCTTTTACTTCTTCATCTGTCAAAGGGACTGGTTTAGAGCCAGGACCTACGAAACCGGTTACTCCCCTCGTGTTTCTTACAAGATACCAAGATTCATCAGTCATTATCATTTTAATGATAACATAACTAGGGAACATTTTTCTTTCTTTCATTTTCTTCTTGCCGTTTTTAACTTCAGCAAATTCTTCTACCGGCACTCTAACTTCAAAAATTATATCCTGCATTTCCCTGTTTTCAACAAGTTTTTCAATATTAGCCTTAACTTTGTTTTCATGTCCTGAATATGTATGAACAACATACCATCTTGATCCTTGTGATTCCTGCTTCATACTCGCATTACTCCTTTTTAAACAATCAATGTAACCAAATTCTGGAATACAAGATCCAATCCCCAAATTACAAGCGCCATAGCAAAAGTAGTAGCAAGAACTACAACAGTATAATTCAATAATTCCTTTTTAGTAGGCCAATTGACTTTTTTTAATTCTGATTTTACACCCTTGAAATAATTATTCACACGAGCTGTAACTTTTGGTTTTTCATTTTCTCTATTTGACATTTACCAACACCTCAATACGGTTATTTTGTTTCCTTGTGAAGAGTATGTTTTTTACAGAATTTGCAATATTTATTCAATTCTAATCTTTCAGGATTTTCTCTCTTGTTCTTTTCTGTATCATAATTTCTTTGTTTGCACTCTGTGCATGCTAATTTAACTGCTACTCTCATTTTACACCTCCAAGACCCTTATTTGCTCATAAGACTCATTATCCAATATAAGATATCATAAAACAATTTAACTGTCAATATTTTTTTAACGTTAAAGTCTTATAATTTCATTTTTTCACTAAAAAAAGCCTCTGCTCAAGCAAAAGCTTCTTTCACCCTATGAATTATACATTTATAAAAATCGCTTGTCAATAAAAATTTATAAGTAATTTTCATCATTATCATCTTAGCTCCCCATTCCTTTAAAAAACAGCGGTAGGTCTTCTTTATTTTATTATGCTAGTAACAACTCCGGATCCAACTGTTCTTCCGCCTTCACGGATTGCAAATCTTAATCCTTCTTCTATTGCTATTGGATGGATTAATTCTACTATAAATCTTGAGTTGTCTCCTGGCATGCACATTTCTACGCCTTCTTCAAGGTCTATTTGTCCTGTGATGTCAGTTGTTCTGAAATAAAACTGTGGTCTGTATCCGTTAAAGAATGGTGTATGTCTTCCGCCTTCTTCTTTAGTTAATACGTATACTTCTGCGTTGAATTTTGTATGTGGTGTTATTGAACCTGGTTTTGCAAGTACTTGACCTCTTTGGATTTCATTTCTTTGAATTCCTCTAAGAAGTGCTCCTATGTTGTCTCCTGCTTGTGCCTGATCAAGTAATTTCTTGAACATTTCAACACCTGTACATACAGTTTCTTTTGGTTCTTCATTCAATCCAACGATTTGGATCTTATCCTGAACTTTTAATACTCCTCTTTCAACTCTTCCTGTTGCAACTGTTCCTCTGCCTGTGATTGAGAATACATCTTCTACTGGCATTAAGAATGGTTTGTCGATGTCTCTTTCTGGTGTAGGTACCCATTCATCTACTGCTTGCATTAATTCAAGGATTTTGTCTCCCCATTCGCCTGCAGAATTTTCAAGAGCTTTTAATGCTGATCCAACTATGATTGGTGTGTTATCTCCGTCAAATTCATATTCTGATAAAAGTTCTCTAACTTCCATTTCAACTAATTCGATTAATTCTGGATCATCAACCATATCAGCTTTGTTTAAGAATACTACTAATCTTGGAACTCCAACCTGTCTTGCAAGAAGTATATGCTCTCTTGTTTGTGGCATAGGACCATCTGCTGCTGATACAACTATGATACCGCCGTCCATTTGTGCTGCTCCTGTAATCATGTTCTTTACATAGTCAGCATGGCCTGGGCAGTCAACGTGTGCGTAGTGTCTGTTTGGTGTTTCGTACTCTACGTGTGCTGTTGAAATTGTGATTCCTCTTTCTCTTTCTTCTGGTGCCTTGTCAATGTTTTCGAATGCTACTGCTTCGCCTGTACCATATCTTTCATGTAATGT
>NZ_JAWQJF010000072.1:0-17235 GCF_033447055.1 Sedimentibacter sp. | reverse complement strand
ATAAACTTGAAATTCTTGCCGATGCATTAGGAGTATCTCCAGGGTATTTAATGGGGTGGGAAGAAAAATCAGAAGACATATACACTCTAGCAGCTCACCATGATGGAGATGAATGGACGGAAGAAGAACTACAATCCATAGAAGATTTTAAAAACTTTATTAAAAATAAAAGGGACAATAAAAAATAGTTTAATTTATGCTCAACAGGGGGATGTTATGACATATGAAAGATTATTAAAAATTGCTGAAGATGAAGAAATAGAAGTAATTGAATTTGATTTTCTTGGGAATCTTAAAGGTTTATATGAAGACAATTACATAGGCATCAGAAAAGACCTTGATACTACAAGGGAAAAAAGATGCGTTTTTGCCGAAGAACTTGGCCACTATTACACAACTGTAGGTAATATTATTGACTTAAAAAACGTTTGTAATCGCAAGCAAGAGCGAAGAGCGAAGAATTGGTCATACGAGAAACTAATACCTCTCAGAAGTTTAATAAAAGCTTCATGCGAAGAATGTACAACTTTGTACGAACTCGCTGAATATTTAGATGTAACGGAACAATTTTTAAAAGACACTTTAGAATTTTATCAAAATAAATACGGACTATATGCAGAAGTGGATAATTACTGTATTTACTTTAATCCACTAACTGTGTGTAAATATAATTATCAATAAGCTTATATGCGGAGGGAATGTTATGAACTTTGAAGAACAGGTTAAAAGTTTTGCTAAAAGAACCAAATCTATTATGAACGGAATTGAAACTGAAGAAGCTACAAAAACATCAATTATTATGCCTTTTTTCCAAACACTTGGATATGATGTATTTAACCCATCAGAATTTGTCCCTGAGTTTACTGCAGACGTAGGAATAAAAAAGGGGGAAAAGGTAGATTATGCTATTCTTAATAATAAAGCACCAGTTATACTTATTGAATGTAAATCTATAAAAGAGGAATTGACTAAACATGATTCACAATTATTCAGATATTTTGGGACTACATCTGCAAAATTTGCAATTTTAACTAATGGTATAATATATAGATTTTATACTGACCTGGATGAGCCAAATAAAATGGACGAAAAACCATTTCTAGAAATTAATATGCTAGATCTTAAGGAAGCCCAAATACCAGAACTTAAAAAATTTCATAAAGATAATTTCGATTTAAATCAAATTATTGATACAGCATCCGAATTAAAATATATTGGTTTAATGAGAAATGTTATAAAAGAAGAATTTAGTAATCCATCTGACGAATTTGTTAGACTAGTTCTTGGAAATGGAGTTTATGATGGTGTTAAAACTCAAAATGTAATCGATAGGTATAAACCTATGTTGAAAAAATCGTTAACTGGTTATATTAATGATTTAGTAAATGATAAAATACAGACTGCTTTAAATAATGATGATGCTACTGAAAATGAAGCAGCTATAACAGGTATTGCTACAGAAATAAACGGAATTGAAACAGAAGATATCAATATTAATAAAGTTCATACTACAGATGATGAACTAGAATCGTACTATATAGTTAAGTCCATATTAAGGGAAACTGTTAGCCCTTCAAGAATTTTTTATAAAGACACACAATCTTATTTTGGAATATTAATAGATAATAAAGTTACACGTTGGCTTTGCAGAATTTGCTTTAGAGAAAGTGGTAATTTTATAGTTATTCCGAATGAAATAAAAGAAGGTATTAAGTATCCAATAGATACAGTTAATGATATTTACAAATTGTCTAGTGCATTAATCGAGAGAGCAAAATCTATTGTGTAAATTTATAAGTAAATAAAATAGCACCTAGTATTCGAGTACCAAGTGCTATCGAAACACATCTTGCCACAAAGGACAAATGCGCTCTAACAGCTATATTATACCGTATAATCCTTTGAATTCGCAAGGATTATTTTTTATACACAAAAACAAGAAAAGGAGAAAAACAAATGAGTATTGAGTACAGAGGCGATAGTAAATATCGTTTTAGAGTTCGAAAAGATGGAGTTAACTACACTCAAAATTTTTTTGGTACAGAAAAAGAAGCTGAAAACGAACACAAAAAATTTGAAGTTGATGTTATGCGTGGGAAGATTGGTTACAACGAAAATATGAAATTTTCTGAATTATGCCAATTGGTTTTTGACGAACACACAAAAAAGAACACATCCTTAAATACGCAAAACACATACAGAAATTTTTATAACAATCATGCTTTGGAGGTTTTTGGTGACATAAAACTTAATAAAATCAAAAAAATTAATGTACAAAAGTTCATCAATTCATTAACCGAAAACTTTGAATACAACTCCGTAAAACAGTTCTACAGCATATTAAAATTGACGTTTAACAAAGCTGTGGATTGGGAAATTATGACTAAAAATCCTTGTTCCAACATTATTCTGCAAAAAAAGGAACACGATAAAAAGTACAATGAATTGCTTTCTGATACGGAACTACAAGACCTTTTAAACGCAATCACAAATGAAAAAAATAAAATGCTAAAAACCATCTATGCAGTTGCTATAGGTATGGGGATGAGACAAGGTGAGATATTAGGATTATCCTTAAAAGATATTGATTTTGCTCGAAACACTATAGACATTAACAAACAATATTTATGGTATACGGATTCCGAAGGGAAATCGGCTAAAAAAATAGCTGCTTTGAAAACTAAAAATTCATATAGAGAAATATATATGACTATCTTCGTTTCAAATATATTGCGTGATTATATAGACAACATGAAAATTATTGATATGAAAAATCAATATCTTTTTATAGATCCTAAAACAAAAGAAATAATATCGCATAATTCTGTTCAATATTATTTCAATAAATTTTTAAAAAGGAACAAATTCAAAAGCATTGCCTTTCATGACCTACGGCACCTACACGCAACTATGCTAATTAACAACGGAGCAAATGTTGTATCAATCGCTAAAAGATTAGGCGATACAGTAGAGACAGTATCAAACACTTATTTACACTCTATCGAAAAAGTTGATAAAGAGACAGTTGAAAAATTAGATTTATATATTGAAAAAAGTAACACAAATTAGTCAATTTGCCCCACATTTGCCCGAATGAAAAAATAAATTAGCTATAAGCATTAAATTTTCAACGAAATCTAAAAATATTAATCATACACAGAAGATATGATAATTATTTATATTATTTCATCATAATAATTCCGCTCATTAATCCTCTTTTTCCTTTTTGCCCCCGATGCGAAAAAAATAAATCATTGCGGCATTTAGAACAAAGTCCTGATATCTCTATGTTGCTCTCCTTCATTCCTTCAATAACCATAATGTACTTATTTATTTCCCACAAATCAAAATGATATTTCTCACCCTTCATTTCCATGAAATCCTTATACTTGGAATTGACAGCAATAAATAAATCTGCCACATCTTTATCAACTTCAAAACAACACTGTCCCAGCGATGGACCTATTACTGATTTGATATTTGATGGATTGCATCCAAAATCATTAATAAATGCCTTAACCATCTCACCTGCAATGTTTTTCAACGTACCTCTCCAGCCGGCATGGGCCATACCGATTACTTTTCTGACCGGATCGTAAAAAAATAGCGGAGTGCAGTCTGCGTGAAATGTCATTAAAGCTACATTTCTTTTATCAGTATACAAACCGTCAACATCTTTATATCCAGGATCTTGCATTACTTTTCCCTTGTCCTTTTCTGTAACATATCTAATATTATTAGTGTGTGTCTGGTTTGTTTTAATTAAATCTTCTATTTTTATATTGAGCTTTTCTGCCATTATTTTATAATTTTCGCTTACATTATCTTCTCTGTCTCCCGTTTTAATTCCTAAGTTCATTGAAGCAAATGGTCCTTCACTGACTCCCCCATCCCTTGTGGTAAAACAATGAAATAAATCATAGTATTCTTCTAAGGAAGGAAATGTTAAATATTTAAAATCTTGAATTTCATTCAATTTATACATAGCAACTCCTGATTTTTTAATGTAATATAACAACTTAAATAATTATACCATAGTAAAAATTCTGTGTATATTAAAAACAAATATTAACACAAATTAATACTATTCACTATTAACATGTGTTAATATAATTGTAACTTTAAATTATATTAAAATTCTGATATTTAATCATGTCAGATTGTGGAGGATTATATGATTATATCGCCTGTTTTTGATAAAGAGAGCAGCAAGGCACTTTACATACAACTATATGAATACATAAAAACAGAAATAACATCCGGCTTATTAAAACCGGATTCCAAGCTGCCTTCAATCAGAGAAGCTTCATCTTCTCTCAAACTGAGCAAGACTACAATTGAAAATGCATACAGTCAGCTTGTGGCAGAAGGTTATATAGAAAATTATCCTAAAAGAGGATACTTTGTATGTGATTTAAGCGAATATAACTTTCAAATTAAAACTGATATTCAAAAAAACATCATAGGACAAATTGCTGAAACTGATTACATAAATGATGGTGTTGACAAAGAAAGCTTTGATATTTCCACATGGAAAAGATTGTACAATAAAGTTATATCCGATGACAGCACAAATATTTACAGCAGCGGTTCCATTCAGGGAGAAAAGTTTTTAAGAGATGAAATTGCTAATTTTGTAAACACAATGCGAGGTGGTCACACAAGTTCAGAGCAGGTAATAGTTGGTGCGGGAGTTCAATATTTGCTGGGTATTTTAATTGGAATAATAAAAGAAAATTACAACACTGTAGCAGTAGAGATGCCAGGCTTCAACAAAGCTGAATACATTTTCGAAGATCATTGTTTCAACATAAGACACATCGATGTTACAGACAATGGATTTCCAATATCAGCTTTAAGAAAAAGCGATGCTAAACTTATTTACATAAGTCAATCACACCAATATCCACTTGGAACCATCATGCCCGTAAACAAGCGCATGGAGCTGTTAGATTGGGCATATAAAAATAATGGTCTTATTATTGAAGATGATTATGATGCAATAATAAGATACGGAGGAATGCCAATTCCAAGTCTTCAAGGACTTGATAAAAATGATTGCGTCATATATCTTGGATCTTTTTCTAAAATGCTTCTTCCTTCTTTAAGAATTAGTTTTATGGTAATTCCAAAAAAACTTCTTCCTAAATATAATATAATTAAAACCCGTCATACGCAATCAACTTCCAAAATTGATCAGCTTGTGCTCGCTAATTTTATGAAAGATGGATACATGTTAAAACATCTTCGAAAAATAAAACGTATATATAAAAAGAAAAACTTGCTGATTTCAACAAGTTTCAAAAATACATTCAAAAATAAATTAGAAATAATAAACTCCGAATCCGGACTTCATATAGTGTGTGAAGCTGACACTGTAAAAAGCGAAGAAAAATTGCAAGAAGATGCTAAGAATTCACGAGTTCTTTTAAACATCATAAGTAAACATGAAAACAAAATTATTTTCTCTTTAAATTACAGCGGTATAAACATAAATAAAATTCAGGACTTCACAAATTTACTAAAAAAAATACTTTAATCAAAAATATCTACCGGCACTATTTTGCCGGTAGAACAATTTTATCACCGAATAATATTATTTATTTAATATTTGACCCATTCTCACTCCCATTAGAGAAGCCATCATCAATCCTCTTGTCCATCCGCTGGCATCACCAAGGCAGTATAAGTTTTTAATACTTGTTTCAAAGTCTTTGCTTAATTCTACCTTATTGCTGTAAAATTTTACTTCAGGTGCGTAAAGGAGAGTCTCTGTTCCTGCAAAACCCGGCACTACAATATTTAATGCTTCAATGAAATTTAATATGTTTGTCATAGTTCTGTATGGCATTGCCGATGTTATATCTCCTGCTACTGCATCAGGCAGCGTAGGCGCAACATTTGACCTTGACAATTCATTTTGCCACGTTCTTTTTCCATCTAATATGTCACCGTATCTTTGCACTAAAATTCTTCCGTCTCCAAGCATATTCAACAGTTCTGAAACCTTGACGCCATATTTTATAGGTTCATTAAAAGGATAGCTGAAATTGTGGGAACACAGTATGGCTAAATTTGTATTGTTTGATTTCTTGTCCTTGTAAGAATGCCCATTAACAACAGCTAAATTATTGTCGTAATTTTCCTGGCTCACATAGCCTCCGGGATTTTGACAAAATGTTCTTACTTTATCTTTAAATGGCAACGGATATCCAATGAGCTTTGATTCATAAAGAATGTTGTTCACTCTTTCCATTACTTCATTTCTAACTTCAACCCTGACGCCTATATCCACAGTTCCTGCCCTGTGAGCTATGTTGTGCTGTACACACAATGATTTTAACCAATCAGCACCTTTTCTGCCGGCAGAAATAACTACATTATCTGCATATATATTTTCAATTTTTGTTTTCTTTAATGAATCAGTTACAACCACACCCTTGATTACACCATCTTCTACAATTATATCCGTAGTTTGCGTTTCAAAAAGTATTTCAACACCGCTGCCAATAAGGTATTTTTCGATTCGCTGGTATATTTCCTGAGCTTTTTCAGTTCCTAAGTGTCTTATGGGACAGTCAACCAGCTTAAGCCCTGCTTCAATCGCTTTTCTCCTTACTTCTTTTATTTCTTCTTTATATTCTATACCTTCAACTTTTGTATCCGCACCAAATTCTAGATATATTTTATCTGTGTACTGAATCAATTCTTCAGTATAATCATATCCTATCATTTCAGGCAAATCTCCTCCGACTTCCGGGCTCAAAGAAAGTTTCCCGTCTGAAAATGCCCCTGCTCCAGCAAAGCCTGTTGTAATATTACAAAATGGCACACAATTAACACATTTTTTCGTTTTTTCTTTTGGACAATATCTTTTTTCTATAGGTTTTCCTTGTTCAATTATTAATATTTTCTTATTTGAATCTCTCCTGTTAAGTTCCAATGCTGTAAATATTCCCGAAGGACCGGCACCGACAATTATTAAATCATATTTCATAAATTTCTCCTCTTCCATTGTTGTTTTTAAAATTAATACTCAACTAATACAACTTCATTTTCGCTTAAACCGGAGATTACTTCTGTATTTTCATCATCTTCAAGTCCGGTAGTAATTTCTTTTTCTATTTCTTTATCTCCTTCAATAACAGTCACAAAATGTTTCTGAGATTTTTCGTATACTGCACCTTTGTCTACAATAAGAACGTCATTTTTTTCCTCCAAAACAATCACAACATCCTTTTCAGAGCCAATTTTATAATTATCGCTGTTGTCTAAATCCGCTTCTATTCTAACTCGCTTTTGCTCAACTCCAAGGTCTGAAACTTTTGACTGTGCCTTAGGATATATTCTGTTAATTACAAGTTCTTTCACTTCTTTGTTGGAGTTCTTTATTATAAATGGCATTCCGTTCACTGTTTCGTTGGCTTCTTCTGCCAATACTTCAACGTAAATTCCAAGATTTTTTTCATCCTGCAGTTCAACAACCACAACACCCGGCTGCGTCATGCTCCCCTGGTGGACATTTAATTCAGTTATAACCCCGTCAAATTCAGCTTTTATAGAAGATTGTTCTATATTTTTTTCAAGTATTTTAATTTGTATCATTACTTCTTCTACTTGTGCCTCATACTGCCTCTTTACATTGGATGAAACCCCTTTTATAAGAAGGTTATAATTGTTTTTAGCTTCTTGAAGCTGATTTTCCAATGCTGTAACATTATTTTCTGCTTCTTCATATTCAACTTGACTTACAGCATTATTTTCATATAAAGCTTTAATTTTTTCGAAATAGCTTTTTGAAAAAATTAAATTGTTTTCAATCGTGTTAATACTAAGCTTCATATTAGAAATTTCCTGAAAGTCGGCACCTTTGACTGTTTCGTTGTAAGAAGCTGTGATTGCTTCAATTTGTTTGTTTGCTCTTTCTATTTCCAAATCATAATTGTTTTCATAAGTTAATATTATATCACCTTTTTTTACTTTGTCACCTACTGATACATTGAGAATTTCAACTCTTTGACTCATATCAGAATAAAAGGTGTTCACTCTTTTAGAAAATACCGTCCCTGTTTCCTCGATGGTATCTTGGATAGTACCAAGCTTCACCATTGATGTCTGTCCTTCAAATGGTTTTTCCATATTTGCAAATAATGAAACCGAAATAATAATTCCTGCTATTAATAAAATCGATAATATTATATATTTCTTTTTCTTCTTCATTTTACCCTCCCAATTATTATGATATTCTATTTTTAAGTGCCAGCATAAAATCCAGTCTATGAATTTTAGCATATGTCATAAGTTGAGCTAACATTATAAAAACTATAGTCAATACTATTGAAACTCCTATATTACTTGCTGTAATAGGCTCATTCATAGTATATAGGTCCGTGGTGTATGTGTTTGACATATAATCCACAAGCCACATACCTAAAGGTATGCCTGCAATTATACCTAAAAAGGACATTATCATATTTTCTCTAATAAGCATGTTAAAAATTTCTTTTTTTGAAAAACCCATGACTCTTAGAGATGAAAACTCTAAAGTTCTTTCATTTATGCTCATAAGTGTCATGCTGTATACAATTACGAACCCTAATATCCCTGAAAACACAACCATAAACCCCATGGATAACATAGTAATAGTTGTAAATTCTTCAAATGCTCCTATCATATCATCTTTAGACATAATAGTTATATTTTTCAAATCATCTAATGATTCTTTGACATCATCATCCGAATTAATATAAATACCATTTACAATACCTTTGTCTAAAAATTTCTCATTTAAGTATTCTATATTCATATATCCGTTAATTCCGAGGGTTTGTTTAATTATTCCTTTAACTGTGACATACTCATCATCCTTATCAGATACAAAATTCTTCAGCAGTATTTCATCACCTTCAATGACATTTAGGGCACTTGCTAAATTTGAAGATATTAAAATACCATCACCAGGGAGTTTTAAATGATTCCCTTTCATATCTTCAAAACCGTAAAATGCGGTGTTTTCCTCAAGTCCTATAACATTAACAATTTTAGATTCTCTGCCGCTTTCTATTTCAAAAGGTATTTCTATCCTGCCTTCCATGTTCTCATAATTTATTTTTTCAGCAATTTCATTCTTAACATTTTCATCTTCAAAGCCGTTAAAGCTTACATTGTATTCTGCTTTCATAAATTCGCTGTAATGTTTGTTAAATATTATGTCCATAATGTCAAACATCCATATTGTCATAACCATCATACCGCACGTAATTGCTACAGCAGCACCTATAAATGCAAATTTTTTCTTTTCTCTGAAAATATTTCTCAACACCATTTTCCATGAAAACGGAACATGGTTCCAAATAAACTTTATATTTTCGATAAAAATTCTTTTTCCTTTTTTAGGAGCTTCTGGCTTCATAGATTCTGCAGGATTTATCTTCACAATACCCCTGATACCCAAAAAACCAGAAATAACGCAGAACAATAGAGATAAGATTATTGAAACCGCAATTCTGTAATAATATACTTTAATAGTCAGCATGGGTATGTTGAAAAACTCCAAGTAATAATTTGTCATAGCGCTGGATAAGGCAGTGCCAATAATAGAACCAAGAAGTCCCCCTATTATACCAACAGATGCAGCATATTTCAAATAATGCAAAATTATTTCACTGTTTTTAAAACCCAATGCTTTCATTACACCAATGGATGTTCTGTCCTTTTTGACAATTCTTGAAAGCATGGTCGAAAGCATTATTCCTGCAAAAACAAGAAACACAACAGGAATAGATTTTGACATCATTTCCAAACCGTCAATTTCCTGGCTAATCATGCTATTGCTTAATTGATCTTTTCTTTTTATTACCCTTATTACTCCATATTTTTCTAAATTATCTTCTAAATAATCAACTGTTTTCTCCAAATCGTCTTCACTATTTGCATTAATGAGAATTTCATTAAAATTGCCGCTAGCTCCGTATATTTTTCTTAAGTAATCTTTTTCAATAAATACAACTCCAAAATTCTCAGGATCCGGAAGAAATGCCTGCTCATTTTCCATAATATATACGTACTCAGCGCTGGATGCTATGGCTGATACATTAAATTTATATTGTCTTCCGTTAATTTGAAGTATAACTTGATCCCCTACATTAATATTTCTTGCTGCTGCAAATTGCTCGATAACAATTATGTCTTTTTCAGATAATTGTCTTTTTCCTGACTTTATAAACAGCTTATTGATTTTATTTTCATACTTATCCACAGATACTACTCTCACATCAACTTTTTCATCATCATCATCCGTAATAAATGACGTGTCAAAAACAAGTCTTGCTTCAGCTTCGTTTATATTCGCTTCTCCTTCTAAACTGTTTTCTAGTTTTTGAGGCACCCTTGAAGCTGTTACAAAAATATCTGCAAAATTTGTTGTTTCATAATAATCATTCAACGAATCACTCAAGTTGATAGCTGAATTGCTTACAGCTGTAAATACAAAAATTCCGGTTATAATGATTGCCAGAACAGCAACATATTGACCTTTTGTATTTTTTATCATACTGAAAAGTCTTTTATCAAGCTTTTTCATTACCAATCAATCCTTTCAGCTGGAATAGGATTATCATTTACTATTATTTCTGTTATTTTTCCGCTTCTCATTTTTATTACTTTATCAGCCATTTGTGCAATTGAAGAATTGTGAGTAATTACCATAACTGTATTTTTATATTTTAAATTTACTTCCTTGAGAACTTTTAATATTGATATTCCCGTTTCAAAGTCAAGGGCACCCGTTGGTTCATCGCACAGCAAAATTTGTGGATTTTTAGCAACTGCTCTTGCAATTGCAACTCTTTGCTGTTCTCCCCCGCTCATTTGGGATGGGAAATGATTTGACCTATCCCCAAGTCCGACTGCATTCATTACTTCATCAATATCAATGGAGTTTTCGCATATTTCTGCAGCCAGTTCAACATTTTCTTTTGCAGTTAACGTAGCCATTAGATTATAAAACTGAAAAACAAAACCAATTTTATTTCTTCTGTACATGGTCAGTTCTCTGTCACTCATAACTGTTATAAGCTCATTGTTAAAGTAAACATTGCCACCTGAAGGAGTATCCATTCCTCCAACTATATTAAGAAGCGTACTTTTTCCCGAACCGCTTGGGCCTAAAATAACAATGAATTCACCTTTTTCCACTTCAAAGCTTACATCTTCCAAAGCTTTTACTGTAACTTCACCCATTTTATAATATTTGCTTAAGTTCTCAACCTTTAATACAACTTCACTCATAAATTCACCCCATCCGTACAATCAATACACTGACATTCTATAAACTCAATAACATTCGGATATTCCCTGAAAAATTATTTTTGGCTTTCTATTTGTTCTGCCAAATCATTTAAATATATCCATCTGTTCATTTTATATTCCAATTGTTCTTCTGCTACATGTTTTTCTTCCATTATTTCTTGAAGTTTTACATAGTCTGTTGAATTTTTTTCTAATTTTATTTCCAATTGCTTTATTTTTTCCTCTAAATCAGCTATATCTTCATCGATTTTGTTGTATTCCTGCTGTTCCTTAAATGTGAATTTTAATTTTTTAGGTTTTTCTCTTGTTTCATTGATGCTGTCTTTAACAGGCTTTAATTTATCTTGATTAATTTGTTTTTCATTTGATAATCTTGCAGCTATATAATCAGAGTAACCCCCATTGTACAATCTGACAGTTCCATCTCCCGGCAATTCCAAAACTGTATTAACAACTTTATCCAAAAAATATCTGTCATGGGATACAGTGATTACCGCTCCATTAAAAGTATCCAAATAATCCTCTAATATTGTCAGTGTTTCAATGTCCAAATCATTAGTAGGCTCATCAAGAAGCAAGATATTCGGAGCTTTCATCAAAACGCTTAATAAAAATAACCTTCGCTTTTCTCCGCCGGACAATTTTTTTATTGTATTGTACTGAACATCAGGAGAGAACAAGAATTTTTCCAACATTTGAGATGCAGATATTTTGCCATCCGGCGTTTCTATTATTTCTGCAATATTTTTAATATACTCAATTACTTTCAAGGAATCGTCCAAAACTTCAGACTCCTGAGAAAAATATCCTAAATTAACAGTGCTTCCAATTTCCACATGTCCCAAGTCAGGCTTTATTCTTCCGGCAATCATGTTTAAAAGTGTGGATTTTCCAGCACCATTCTGACCTACAATTCCAATTCTAGCATCCCTTAAAACTGTATACTCAAAATTCTCTACTATTGTTTTATCACCAAAACTTTTTGAAATATGCTTAATTTCAATTGTTTTTTTGCCAAGCCTTGAAGATACTGAATTCATTTCTATTTTTTCTGCAATATCAGTACCAAGTTGATCCTTTAAATTTTCAAATTGCTCAATTCTTCCCTTTGCTTTTGTTCCCCTGGCTCTTGCACCTCTTTGAATCCATGCAAGCTCTTTTCTGTATAAGCTCTGTCTCTTTCTTTCACTGCTTGCTTCCATATCTTCACGCATAGCTTTAAGCTCAAGAAATTTAGAATAATTGCCTTCATAGGCATATAAGCTTCCTTTGTCAAGCTCCACAATTTTATTAGAAACTCTGTCTAAAAAATATCTGTCATGGGTTACCATGAGTATGGCACCTGAATATTTCATCAAATAATTTTCAAGCCAAAGAATCATGTCATTGTCCAGGTGGTTTGTTGGTTCATCTAAAATCAAAAGTTCGCATGGATTAACCAAAGCACTGGCAATGGCAACTCTTTTTCTTTGACCTGCCGAAAGCAAATTTACATCCTTGTCAAATTCATCAATTCCTAATTTATTTAATATGGTCTTTGCTTCATATTCCATTAACTCTTTAGTTTCCGAACTAGAATTTATAAATACTTGCTCCAACACCGTAGTTTCTTCATTAAAAGATGGATCCTGAGGAAGATAGCAAATTCTGTCCAGAGGGTTCTTAATTATATCCCCTCCATCTTGTTCTTCAATTTGTGCTGCAATTTTCAGCAGTGTGGACTTACCCGTACCATTAACGCCCACTACTCCTACTTTGTCACTATCATTAATATATAAATCAACATTGTTTAACAGTATTTTTTCACCAAAGCTTTTGCTTATTTTTTCAAGTGTTAATATCATATGTTTACCTTTCAGTATATATAAACTATTCTATTAAATTATATTAAATTATATCATATAATAATCAAATATAAAGATATTTTTCCAATGAGGGCAACTCGAAACCTTGGAATGAAGTACAAGCCAATTTTTATACTTCCTTACATCACCTAATCGATATGCTACTGCGACCTCTTTGTTCTGATAATACTTATCGTAAAACTGTTTTGAAATTCCGGCAAATTCCGATGTTAATTCCCATACCTGTTCCGGATGGTCAACAATAACATCTATTATATCCACTTCACCGACAACCTTCATAACAGAATGTAGATTGTCAAGTAAAATCTTCCTATAATTTAGGTCCAGGATTTTGTCCACACCCCTTTTTACAGATAAAATTGACTATTTGATTTAAGTAATAGTATATTTTATAAATAAAAACCGGAGTGGAAAAACTCCGGCTTCTCTATGCTGTTTTTACCGCTAAAATTTAATGCCTGTATTACCTTTGTGTAAACTAAATCACAGTATGCTACTGGAACAATCAAATAAAACAAATTCCAGCAGTTTTTTTCTATTAATTTATCCATTTCAAGCATTGGTTTATTTTCTGAAACGCCTAAAAACTCAAATACATAAGGATCTTTCAATATATCATTCGGGCTCGAATATTGCGCACCTTGACTAGTGTATTTGTCAACCGAAAATTAGGTCAAAAGACCATTTAATTTTAGGTCACTTTCTTGATAATAAATGTGCCTCTGAAAATTGTACAAAGGCACAATATTCCTAAATGATTAGTTTATCAAAATTCATAGATGCTCCACTTTCTCTTAATGTTTCTCTTAACCTGTAAGAATCACCTTCCATATTAACTAATATTGCTTTGTAGGTAAGCCGGTCTATCATTGCACTCGTAACTGTAGGATCTCCGAAAACCTCAACCCATCGTTCAAATGAAAGATTTGATGTAATTATGGTAGATTTCCTTGCTGCCCTTAAAGATAAGTTATTAAACAGCAAATCTGTACCCTCTCGGTCGAATGAAGTGTAACCCAACTCATCTGCAATAACGAGGTCATACTTTTCAAATCTGTTTTCAAAATATCTTAAGGTCTTAGTGCTGTTGCATTCCTTTAATGTGGTAACAAGCAACGGGACGGTTGTAAATAATACCTTGTAACCTGCCATGCAAGCCTTTAAACCTAATGCAATGCTAACCATAGTTTTTCCGGTGCCGGGATTACCTGTCATTATGATGTTTTTTCCCTTTTCAATAAAATCAAGAGTAGCCAACTCAGGCAATTTTCTCTGCATATCTGCTGGAAGACAATCCATTTCAATATCTTCAAAATATTGTCTGTAAGGTAAATGTGCATTTCTAATTCTACAGTCAATAGAGCGTTTATCTTTTTCTTCCATCTTATAGGTTAGAAGTTTATGAAGGAAATCTTCATAGTCAGTAGACTCATTCATCGCTTCTTCAAAATGTGTACGAATTCCTTTAAGTTTCAATATTTTACAGTATTCAATTATCTCTTCATTTAATTTAATCTTCATCTTACACAGCCTCCTTCTTAAGTTTTCCTGATTGGAGTGCTGCAAGTTGATCATATTTAAACAATGTGTTTTTTGACTTTTCAGTGAGATGATCTGTGTAAGAGATATCCTTAAGATTTTCTCTTTCTTGCCTGCTTTCACATATTACCTTAACTTTATCAGCACTCATGTCCATCGGTGACAGCTTTTCAAGTTCTTTAAGTGCTTCCGTTACCGCATGAATTCCTTTTTCATAGATAATTTCTAAAATTTGTAGAAAAGTTTTTGCATCTCTGGTATAATATTTTTTGTAAATGTTTTTAATTTGGGTGTCCGCTTGAAGCAATGCTGTGCTTCCTTGTAGGGCACCTGGTTTTTTATGTAGAGTTCTAAGATAATGATATATATCAATATTCCAGTCATGAACCTTAAAGCTTCGTTCGTGCTTAGCTACAATGTTGTTGTCGTAGTAGACAATTATCTTGTCTGTAAACATCTTGACACTCACAATTTTACCAACTAATTTGTCAGGTACTGAATAATGATTTTGATTAACAAGTATGGTTGAATACTTATCGACACGGTATTCAGAATATATGCAACTCTCAAACTTAGGCAAATTAGGTAGCAGGCGCTTTTGCTCTTCTCTAAAAACTTCCATTGGGATTTCCCCATTTGAAGAAACCTTGTTATTAAGTTTTATACATCCCGCTAAAAGAAATTGATTTGCCTCAGCAATGGTATCAAATTTATCATTGCCAGGTTCGCTAAATACTTTTCTTCTAACATATTCAACACTTCTTTCAACATGACCTTTTTCATTTCCTTTTGCAATATTAGTGAATCTAAAATTAAATCCATAATATATTGATAATTCAGTTAACGCCTTTGTTGGCTCTTTCTCATGCAAACCCACAAATTTTCTTACCGCAACTCTCATGTTGTCATAAACCATCGTTTTGTAATTACCTTTACAGTGCGAGAAAAATTCAGCATGTGACTGTTGAAATGAAGGTGTGTCCTGTGCTTTAAAAAGCATTGCATATCGGTATCCGCTTTTAGCCGGAGTAAATACTGCCATTTGGTAAGCTGAATATCCAAGGCCTCCAATATCAAGTTTCACGGTGCCCCAGTCAAACTCACATATGTCTCCATAGCTGTATTCTTGTCTTATGAATGCTTCTTTGTGTCTATCCTCAATTGATTTAACCAATCTCTTAACAGTTGAGTAACTGATATCGAATTTCCTCTTATCTACCAAGTGTTCATAAATATCAATCTTTTTCATCTGTTGCTTAGACATTCCATTCGCACGACGCCATTCATTTATTTTTAGACATTCTTCAATAGCTTCTAATATTTCTGGTGTAACTTTACTTGGCTCACGGTTATCTGAGTTGTATTTTGGTTTTTCAACTATTGCATATATTAACTCCTTTGTATCTGCTTCTGGGTTATTAGCTAAAAGTTCTTGTTTCTTTTGTTCATACTCTGCAACATACTTATTGACGGTATCTTTACTCATATGAAGTTCATTTGCAATGCTGCGATTACTCATACCATCAATATGTTTAAGTATGATTCTTTGTTTTTGATTCAATTTAATCACTTTCCTTTCGTCCTCCTTTCAGTGCATACTGAAAGGATATCATATTTTCTAAAGAAAGTGACCTAATTTTCAATGAGCGTCATCGGATAAAGCAAGCCTCCGCAGCTATTTGAATCTCCAGTCGGGCTACGCCCTCCTTACGATTCAAATAGCTGCTTTATTACTTAGTGCTTCAAATTTATTGATATATATATATTTGCTTTTCCTACTCATTTTAATTATACTGATATTGACCTAGTTTTCGATGAGCCAGCTGACCTATTTTTAGATTAGCATAAACAGGTAATCTATAAACATAAATATTTGCGCATAATTGACTTAATACATTTCCATTTCAATTCCTCATAGGTAATCTATAAACGCCACAATTCAATATGTGATATATTATATCGACTTTATTTCAATTCCTCATAGGTAATCTATAAACGTATACGGGAAGTTTTGTGCAAAGTTACTTTGCAGATTTCAATTCCTCATAGGTAATCTATAAACAAGAAAATTGTATAAATGATACAATTAAACAAGTTGAATTTCAATTCCTCATAGGTAATCTATAAACAAGAAAATTCAAGTATATATAAAAATATTATAGAAAAATATTTCAATTCCTCATAGGTAATCTATAAACGAGCAAGACAAAACAAAATCACTATTATTATGATTAATTTAAATTCATCATAGGTAATATATAAACAATTACTGCTTAGTGGGAAGAATCAGAAATTGACAAATTTCAATTCCTCATAGGTAATCTATAAACGAAAAAGCAATACAATTATTCAAGCGTGAAACATCAAATTTCAATTCCTCATAGGTAATCTATAAACATTTTAACATTTTGCATATTGATTTCTGAATATGCCGCATGAAATTGTGCATCTCAACCGCTCAAAATGAGCATCGCTTCCGCTGAAATTGTGCACTTGTTCCGCAGCGGTTGTGCATAGATTT
>NZ_JAWQJF010000071.1:0-5813 GCF_033447055.1 Sedimentibacter sp. | reverse complement strand
TCTTTGCACTAGCAGGGAATCAAAATTCTGGAAAAACAACACTTTATAACAAGTTGACAGGGAGCAATCAACATGTCGGAAATTTCCCCGGTGTTACTATTGAAAAAAAAGAAGGTCAGATAAAGAAATACAAAGACACATACCTGGTAGATCTTCCAGGCATTTATTCTTTATCTCCATATACAATGGAAGAGGTTGTTACAAGAGATTTTCTTTTAAAAGAGCATCCGGATTTAGTGTTAAATATTATAGATGCAACTAATATTGAAAGAAATCTTTACTTAACTCTACAATTAATGGATCTTGCAATTCCAATGGTTATTGCATTAAACATGATGGATGAAGTTAGAGCTAGCGGTAATTCAATAGATGTAAAAAAACTGTCAGATAATCTTGGCATTCCTGTAGTGCCAATATCTGCAAGTAAAGGTGAAGGCGTTTCAGAGCTTGTAGATGTTGTTATTAAAACTGCCCAAGAAAAGAAGAGCCCTAAAAAGCTTGATTTTTGCACGGGAGAAGTTCATAAAGCAATACATGCGATATCACACTTAATAGTTGATCAGACAGAAAAAGAAGGGTATCCTCCAAGATTTGCCGCAACAAAGCTTGTAGAAGGAGACGAGCCTACTATAAAAGCTCTAAAAATTACTGAAAGTCAAATTCATATAATAAATCATGTTGTTAAAGATATGGAAAAAGCTTTAAACACTGACAGAGAAGCTGCATTGGCTGACATGAGGTATAGTTATATAGAGCGAGTCTGCGCTGATGCGGTAGTTAAAAAGCAAGAAACAAAAGAACAAATTCGTTCAGAAAAAATAGATGCTTATTTAACACATAAATATTTTGGCATACCAATATTCTTTGGTATAATGTTCTTGATATTTTGGATAACATTCGGAGCTGTAGGAGCTCCTATGCAGGGTTTTTTAGAAACAGCGATAGAAAAATTCACAGAATTTGTATCAAACTCATTAACTGCTTTAAATGTAAGTCAATGGGTGCATTCTTTAGTAATTGATGGAATATTTGCAGGTATCGGAAGTGTTTTATCGTTCCTACCAATAATAGTAGTATTGTTTTTCTTTCTTTCACTGCTGGAAGACAGCGGTTATATGGCAAGAGTAGCATTTTTAATGGATAAATTGCTTAGAAAAATCGGATTGTCCGGGCGGTCATTTGTACCAATGCTAATCGGATTTGGGTGTAGTGTTCCGGCAATTATGGCAACAAGAACATTGCCTAGCGAGCGAGATAGAAAAATGACAATTGTATTAACTCCTTTCATGTCATGTAGCGCGAAACTGCCTATATATGGAATGATTACAATGGCGTTTTTTCCAGAAAATGCAGCAATAGTAATGATAGCTCTGTATGTGATGGGAATATTAACAGCCGTATTGTCAGGATTATTATTGAAAAGTACGGTATTTAAAGGAGAGCCGGTTCCTTTTGTTATGGAGTTGCCTGCTTACAGAATTCCTTCAAGGAAAAGTGTATTAATACACATGTGGGAAAAAGGAAAAGATTTTATTCAGAAAGCATTTACTGTAATATTTATAAGTACGATTATTATTTGGTTTCTTCAAAGTTTTGATTGGTCACTCAACATGGTAGATGACAGTACGCACAGCATACTTGCTTTCTTGGGATCTTTAATAGCTCCAATATTCATTCCGTTGGGATTTAATGATTGGAGAGCTTCAACAGCTCTTATTACAGGATTGACAGCAAAGGAAGCTGTTGTGAGCACATTGACTGTTTTAACAGGATCTGCAACAGATTTAGAACTTTCAACAATATTGAACACAATACTCACACCATTAAGTGCATTTGCATTTTTAACATTTACATTGTTGTATATGCCATGCCTAGCTGCTTTTGCAGCAACAAAAAGAGAACTTGGTTCAATGAAGTATGCATTGCTTACTGCGTTATATCAAACAGTGACTGCATTTATTGCCGGAACTCTTGTTTACCAAATTGGGAGTTTGTTTATTTAGGAGGCATTTATGAATTTTGCAGATATAATTATTATTTCAATAATCGCAGCAATTGCTGCATTAGTAATAAAGTACATGAAAAAACAAAAGAAAAGTGGCAGCTGCTGTTCCGGATGTTCTGGATGCAGCAAAGCAAACAGCTGCTCATTTAAATAATAAAAAACAAAGCTATCTTTTAAATTTAATTTATGGATAGCTTTTTATTATTCATTTAAAAATGAAACATATTTAAACTTTACGAATATATTATAATATATTATTAGTGAGGTGCAATATGGATGATTTTTTAATAAGTGAACAAAGAAGGAGACCACCTGTAAAAAATGTTATAAGGGCAGAAAATGCTTTTATTGAAAATATTAGTGCTGATAACAGAACAGGCTATGTTACCATATCCTATGGGGTGATGGGAGAATTTTGCATTATTCACATGGAAATGGTAACTTTGGTGGTAAACAGAGATACTATAATACGAAATCAATTTGGTCAGAATTTATCATTTAGCGATTTAAGAGAAGGTATGATTGTGGATGCAGAGTTTTCAGCCGCCATGACCAGAAGTATACCTCCCCAAGCAAGAGCTTACAGAATTACTGTAATTAATCAAAATAATAATTCTCAAATAACAGAAGGAAGAGTTCTTAGCGTTGACACTCGAAACGACTTTTTTTTAACTGGCAACCCAAATGACATATACAGCCAAATGAGATTTGTTGTAAGTGATTCAACTGTAATCATGGATAGGAGAGGAAGGCAAATAAGATTGAGAGATTTAAGACCAGGAGATTTTGTAAGAGTTGAGCATGCAAATTTTCAAACAATGAGCATACCTCCCCAGACAACAGCTTTTAATGTGCAAGTTTTGTAGCCAAGGAGAAACGTCTCTTATGACTAACAAAAAGGAAGTATTCTCGAACAAATACTTCCTTTTTTGCGTTATATTAAATGAACAAGTTTACGTTGGATTCTTCAGCATCACCTAAATAAGTACCAACTCCGGCATATTCAACACCTTCAATTATTTCTTCCTTTGTAATTCCCATAACATCCATGGACATTGTACATGCAATCATTTTAACACCGTTGTCCATTGCTTTTTTTACTAAATCCTCTAAAGAATCAATATTTTTATCTTTCATAACTTTGCGCATCATTGCTGTTCCCATGCCGCCCATATGCATTTTTGAAAGTTTAAGCTTGGTTACTCCTTGAGGCATCATTTTTCCGAACATTGCATCAATGAATGGCTTTTTGACATTTTGTTTCTCTGTTTTCCTCAGTACATTCAGTCCCCAGAATGTAAAGAACATTGTAACAGGTCTTCCCATAGCTGCAGCACCATTTGCAATAACAAAGGATGCAAGAACTTTATCCATATCGCCGCTAAAAACTACGATTGTTTTTCCATCATTATCTGAAGTTAAGGCAGCAGCATTCTGAACTGCAGAAGTCTGCAATGTTTGCTCAGCTTTTTTTGTAGCTGTTCCCTTTTGCAGGAATACAATATTTTCCTTGCCTTTTTTTTCAACTTTTAATAGAGTATTTCCAGTTCTTCTACTCCATGCTTCCACGTCTTTTGCAAAACCTGAATCAGTTGCAGAAACTTGAATAATATCTCCATCATTTATTTTCTTTATCGTTTCATAAACCTTCATTATTGGACCAGGACATTGCAGTCCGCTGCAGTCAACTTGAATTGTTGCTTTGATATCTTTTGAAATATCATTATTAAAGTTTGACGGATGTAATGCATTAACTTTTGAGTCATCTATCTGAAGTTCTTCTTTCATGCCCAGACTGTTAAAATAATCATAATAAACGGCTTTGAAAAAATTTGTTCCGGCAGGATATACAAAAACATTTTTAAATCCATTTTCCATTAAAACTCTGGCTGCATTGTAAGAACGAACCCCTACTGCGCAAAATACAATTATTTTATCATTTTTATTTAATTCTGACAGTCTGCTTCTAAGTTCTCCTTGAGCAATATTTATTGCACCTGGCACTTCGAATACCATAAGTTCCATATCTTCTCTTATATCAAGTATTTTATAATCACTTGGTTTAGAAGGATCAAAATCATTCCATTTTGCAAATTTAATTTTGTTTTGAATTATATTTTCAGCTACAAATCCCAGCATATTAACAGGATCTTTTGCAGAAGAATAAGGAGGTGCATATGCAAGTTCCAGTTCTTCTAAATCATAAATGCTTGCGCCTAGACGAATTGTCGTTGCAAGAGTGTCAATTCGCTTGTCAACTCCATCTTCTCCTACAATTTGTGCACCGAATATTTTTCTGCCGTCTGCCGAAAAAACCATTTTCAAAATCATTTCAGATGATCCCGGATAGTATCCTGCATGAGATTTTTGAGATATAGTTGCAGTTAAATAATCTTTTCCTTCAATCATGCCCACTCTAACAAGTGTTTTTTCATTTGCTCCCGTAGAAGCAACTGTAAGGTCAAATACCTTTGCTACAGAAGTGCCTTGAGTTCCTTTGTATACTTCATTTGCACCATAAATATTGTTGGCACAAATTCTTCCTTGCTTGTTTGCAGGACCGGCAAGAGCTATCATTGCCTTTCCTTTGTTTATAAATTCTTCAACTTCAATAACATCTCCAAGAGCATAAATGTTTGGATCAGATGTTTTTAAATATTTATCCACGACAATTCCACCGCGCTGATTTATTTCAAGACCAGCGTCTTTAGCCAATTGACCGTTTGGACGAACACCTATGGACAAAATAACCATGTCTGCTTGTAAAGTTCTTCCGCTTGCCAATGTAATGTTAACTATTCCGTTTTCACTTTTAAATTTGGAAACTCCGTTTCCTAAAATAAGACTTATATTGTTGGCAACCATATTGTTTTGTACAAGTTGAGCCATTTCATAATCAAAAGGAGCCATAACCTGGTCCATTGCTTCTGCAACAGTTACATTCAAGCCAGCATGGTGAAGATTTTCAGCAACTTCTAGACCGATGAAGCCTCCGCCTATTACAACAGCATTTTTAGGTTTTCTTTCAGCCATAAAATTCTTTATTACATCAGTGTCAGGAACAGTCCACAATGTAAAAATTCCAGGAGAATTTATTCCTTCAATTGGTGGCTTCAAAGGAGAAGAACCTGTTGAAATAACCAATGTGTCATAATTTTCCTTATAAATTTCGCCGGTTTTTACTTTTTTAATTTGAACTTCCTTATTTTCTTTATCTATTGAAATAACTTCAGAGTCAACGCGAACATCCACGTTGTATTTTTTTGACATCTCTTCTGGAGTTTGTACAATCAATGATGATCTTTCTTTTATTACATTGCCTATATGGTATGGAAGACCACAATTTGCATATGAAATATATGAACCTCTTTCAAACATTATTATATCTGAAGTTTCATCAAGTCTTCTAAGTCTAGCTGCCGTGGTGGCACCTCCGGCTACGCCGCCGATAATTAATATTTTTTTACTCATTATTTTCTCCTTTTTTATTGAAGAATTTCTTCTACAATATGTTTTACTTCTTCATTTTTAATTTTATAAATAATTTCCGTTCCATTTCTTTCAGCAGATAAAATGCCTGCAGCTTTAAGTTTTGCTAAATGCTGTGATACAGTTGGCTGCGGAACGTCAATACAGCCTTGAATATCTGTCACATTGCTCTCTTCTTCTCTTATGAGCGTTACTAAGATACAAAGCCTTACAGGATGAGCTATTGTTTTAAACATTTCTGCTTTTTCCGCAAGGAGCTTTTTTGTTTTTAATTTATCACTAAAATCTATCATAGCCACCTCGATATATTAATATATTA
>NZ_JAWQJF010000070.1:0-3138 GCF_033447055.1 Sedimentibacter sp. | reverse complement strand
ATTTGGCGGATGCAGAATTTTTATTACCTTTAACCTTGTTTTTAACGGCGGATACGGACGCTGGTTTTAATTCCCCAGCAATTTTAACCGACAACCGTTGGGCATAATTTAAAGAATGACACCACAGAATGAGATTGTTAAATATAAAAAAATAGTAAAATGAAAAATAATGAACGAATAATATATGGAATAATAATTACGATAGTAGTATTTGTAATAGCCACATTTGCTGGGAGTAAATTGCACTTGAATATTGACTTTTTCCCTTATTCTTTTGTGACACATTCCTTGATGTTGATACTTTCGATTGTTTTGATTTATGGATTGAGAAAATATGTGAATTATAAGATTGCATTGCCACAATTTATAAAAACATTGAAACCTATATTGTTTGGACTATTAGCAACGATAATAGTTAATATTTCAATGACAGTTATAACAAAAACATTAGGAGGAAAAGTTGAAGCACACGCTGCATTGACTAAAATGTCTCCATTACAGATTTTTGTTTTTGTATTTATTTATGCAAGTATCGCAGAAGAAATATTGTTTCGTGGATTTCTTATGAATATTTTAAAACCATTAAAAGCAAAAGGAATAAACATATTTAATCGAAATATTAGTGTTCCTGTGCTTATTAGTGCAGTTGCATTTGGATTAGGACATTTAATTCTAATAACGACAGGTGCGGGAGGGCTTTTCTTACTAAGAATAGTAGTTTTTACAACAACACTTGGATTGATAGCAGGATATTATCAAGAAAAGTATGAAAATAATGCATTTGCAATAATTGTACATATGGCAGGAAATTCAATGGGGGTTTTAGGAGCATTATTAATGAACTTAAATGCGTAATAATTGACTAAAAAACAAGAAAAACTATGCCCAACACGCAATAAAAAACATAGGGCGGAAAGTGCTAAATTTGAACGACATAACATTAAATAAACGGCTCTGCAACTTGATAGGTAGGAGCTTCGAAATGCCCTACGTTTCTTATTGCCAACCGTTATAGTGCATATTAAGAAAGTACACCCTACGTATTTCGACAGAATGATTAAAATGTTAACTTTGCAAATTAAAACATTGAAAATACAGAATGATAAAAATTGAAGATAAAAAACTAAGCAATTATAGGTTTATTGATTTATTCGCAGGTATTGGTGGATTTCATTATGCTTTATCATCATTTGGGGCACAATGTGTTTTTGCTTCTGAGTGGGATATACACGCATCTGAAACATATAATAAAAATTTTAATTTAAAACCTCATGGAGACATTACGAAAATAGAGGTAGAAGACATTCCTTCACATGATATTTTATGTGGAGGTTTTCCTTGTCAACCATTTTCAATTGCAGGAAAGCAAAAAGGATTTGAAGATATTAGAGGAACATTATTCTTTGACATAGCACGAATAGTTGATTATCACAAGCCAAAAGTCTTATTTTTAGAGAATGTTAAAAACTTGTCGCAACATGACGAAGGTAAAACCTTTAAAACAATATTAATAACTTTAAGAAATTTAGGATATGCAACATATTATAAGGTTTTAAATGCTAGTAATTTTGGGATACCACAGAATAGAGAACGTGTTTATATTGTGGCATTTAGGAATGATATAAACTCAGAAAATTTTAAATTCCCAACACATCCAAACATCTCGACATGCTTATTAGACATTTTGGAAAAAAATCCACAAAATGCTAAAGTAATAACACGAGATGATATTGAGATATACAAAGAATATATTCCTCAAAAAACATTATTTAATGAAATGACTTTATTAAATAAGCCTATTCAAATAGGAAAGGTAAACAAAGGCGGACAAGGTGAACGAATTTATCATTCATTAGGACATGCAATCACATTGTCTGCTTATGGAGGGGGAGCTGGCTCTAAAACAGGATTATATTTAATTGATGGGAAAATTAGAAAATTATCGCCAAGAGAATGTGCTAGAGTTCAAGGTTTTCCAGACGATTTCATCTTAGACAAAGCAGATTCACAATCATATAAACAATTTGGGAATAGTGTTTCAATTAATGTCCTTCAATATATTCTTTTAGAAATCGCAAAAATAATTAATTCTCATGAATGAAAAACAAATTTCAGGTTCTCAAACTGCAAAAAACGGTTTCAAAAATGAAGACGACATTGTTGCAAAGTTTAATGATTGGAAAAAAGACAAAGATGCTCAATCTTGGTTAACTGTAATGAAATACAAACTTACTGAGATAGAATTTGTTGAAGCAGTTAAAATATCAGGATTTAAAACAGATGTACAAGTTCAAGTTACTATTAAGCTTAAGAAGGCGTTAGATGTTGAGAATTTGCAAGTTAAACTTGTAAGTAATCCAAAAGGGTTTAATCAAATTGATAAACGTTGGATTGATAAATACACAGAAATGTGGAATATCCCTTTACAAATCATTTCAATTCTAAAGAGATATACAGGAGAAGAAAAACCTACAATCAAAAAGCCTAAAGACAAAAGAAGAATGTTTGCAAATGAATTTTCTGAAGACGAACAGAAAGTTATTTTAAAATGGTTAAAGAAAAATCAATCTTTAATTGTTTCTGACATTTTAAAAGGACGAGGAAAGTTTGCTGCAGAATGGATGTTAGTTGCACAAAAGGGAACTAAAAATGCTCGTTGGATTTTAAAACCTATGAATTTTTGCATGAATTATTTTGGTAATGGAGAAATTGTAATAACAACAAGGGGGAACTTCAAGATTGGGCGAATTACAATGCAAAGAAAAGGTGGAGATGGTGGAAGAGATACTGCAAAGATGTTGCAATTTAAGATTAATCCAGCAGAATTATTTGACAATGAATAAAATACGCACTATAACACGCGGTATAGTTAATTGCCGGTACAGTGCGTATTCGAGCAGCACAGCTCGTATAAAAAGTAGTTGTAACTGGATAGGAAAGTGCTTCGTAATCGGCAACTAACCATACCGCCAGCCGTTGTGTGCCACAAAGATGCCCGCACGAAACGACAGAGTGTCCCCGATTGACCGTCCTGCAAACAGAAATCAAGAGACAAGAACCGACACGGAGAATTGACCAAATCGAAACCGGGAAAGCGAATTGCACGAGGACGGACAAGCGTGGACAAGCAATGATTTT
>NZ_JAWQJF010000069.1:0-42088 GCF_033447055.1 Sedimentibacter sp. | reverse complement strand
TAGGCAAGGCAGAAGGATGCAATTGGTGGTGTGTAATGTTCCCACCGCTATGTTTTGTAGATTTTGGAAAAGAAAAAGGAGAGCCTGTTTTTGATATTGACACGGAAAACAAATTGCAGGAAGTTTTAACACAAGAAGAAATTGATGCAATAAAAACTAGGCGCGGGTTGGAAGACATACAATTTAAATCAAAAATATTTGAATTCATAGAAAAAGGAAAAATAGAAAACACGTGCATTTACTCTCAAAGCCACAGTGGGGACGAACCTTTTTGAGACTGCTGGTCTCAAAAAGGTTCGTCCCCGTGCGGCCCGCGTGCGGCTCCCGTCGGTTTAAGAAGGTATTTCCAATTTTTTAATTTTATATTGAAGGGTTTGTCTTGGAACATTAATTAACTTTGCTGCTTTTGAAATGTTGTAGTCTGTTTGTTCAAGAGCAGATATGATAATTTCTCTTTCTACCTTTTCAACGGCAACATTTAAGGGCTGGATTACGCTTGTATCCAGTGAATAGCTATCGTTTGTCTGAAAATTTTTAAATTGAAAAGGGAGATGCTCCTCACGTATAATCTCTCCGTCGTAAAGAGATATGGCACTTTCTATGGCATGCTCAAGTTCTCTTACATTTCCGGGCCACTTGTAATATAAGAATATATCTAAAACTTCTTTTGATATTCCACTGAAAAATTTGTTGCACTTATCATTGTATTTTTTTATGAAATGGTCTACAAGTATTGGAATATCTTCTTGTCTTTTGCACAAATCCGGTATAACAAGAGTTATAACATTTAATCTGAAAAATAAATCCTGCCTTAATTGTTTCGTTTCTACAACTTCACTTATTTCAGTATTTATTGCTGAAATTACTCGAACATTAACATCAATAGTATTGCTTGATCCTACTCTACGAATTCGACCATCCTGAAGTACTCTTAATAATTTGGTCTGCAATTCCAAAGGCATGGAATTTATTTCATCAAGAAATAATGTCCCGCCATTGGCAAGTTCAAACAAACCAGGTTTGTTTTCAGCTCCCGTAAAACTACCTTTTACTGAGCCAAACAAAATGCTTTCCAGTAAATTAGCCGGTAATGCAGCACAGTTTTGAGCAATAAATGGTTTGTATTTTCTGTTGCTGGAATTATGAATTGATTGAACTAAAAGTTCCTTTCCTGTTCCTGTACTTCCGGCTATCATTACGGGAGAATCAGACATAGCAGCCTTAAGACCTAAAGATTTTAGTTTGAGCATTTCTTTGCTTTGTCCTATTATATCCAGGAAATTGTATTTTGCGATTGGTTTAGAATGTTTATCAACATTTTCTATATTTTCATTGGTTTCATACAATTCTCTTTGCAAGTTTACAATTTTTTCAGACAATTCTCTCACTTTTGTAATATTTCTAGAAACTTCTAGCGCTCCGACAATTTTATTGTTATACAAAATTGGTAAAGTAGAATTTAATGCAGAAATTTTATCACCCTTGTAATTTATAAAATTCTGCTCAATATTGTAAATCGGCTTGCCTGTACGAAGAACATTCAGCAGTGTGCTTGTATCAAATGAAAGAGATGGATACACTTCTAATATGTGTCTTCCTATGGCTTTGTCAACATCAATTTCATCAAGCTGTTTGGCTGCAACGTTGTAATATACTATTTTTCCGCTTGCATCAATAATATGAATTCCATCATTGATAATATTTATTGCTTGTATTAAAGATTCAAAATATTTAATCTCCATAAGTCTCCTCACAAGTGCCAAATATCAGGCAATATATGCCGAAAAATTGGCCATAATGTTCGTGTATGTATTATTTTTCAATTAGTTTGTTTAAAAAATATCAATTTTTAATTTATTATAATTATCTCCTGTATTGCCAAAAATAATTTTGTATTCAATATATACTTGGCCTTTGCCAAATTCATCAAGCGAATTATCATAAATAATTGTGGTAAAATCCAAATCAAATGTTCCATATGGAGTGGTATACAAGTTTTTGTTGCTTATTTTTTCTTCAAACTCCATTTTAGAAGAATAAGTACCGATTTTAGTCATTACCATTTTATCTTTATATATCTTAAGTCTTGTTCTACTTCCCTTACTTTCTGTTATATCGCTTTCGTCATAATTTATTATGAAACAGGTATCAATTTTTTCTAAAGTTGCTTCCGTAACAAATTCAATTATATCTTCGTTTCTTGCTTCATCAACAGTTTGAACCGTTGTAATTTTTACTTTAACATTTTCCAATATGTCTCTCTCCTTTCCTAAAGATTATATCAAAAATTGTCTTGTAGAGCAATATCAAAAAGCTGAAATTTCGGCACTTCAAAAAAATAACTTTTAAATTAAAGAAAAAACGCTGAAATATGAATGTTTGTAATTTATTAAGAGTTGGCACAATAATTGCATATTATTAATTTGAATATACCCAATATTCAACCCAAACCCATTAATACAATAAGCATTAATTTAGGAGGCATTATGATTAGAAAAGGAAACCCATATGGAACACACAGGGTAATTGAACCACAAGGAGTTCTGCCACAGCCAGCTTTAAAAATCGATAATACAATGGAAATTTACGATAACGAAATATTGATAAACGTACAAACTTTGAATGTAGATTCTGCAAGTTTTACTCAGATAAGCGATCAAGCTGGCGGCGACGAAGAAAAAATCAAAGAAATTATGAAGGGAATTGTTGCTGAAAGAGGAAAGCATCAAAACCCTGTAACAGGATCAGGCGGAATGCTCATAGGTACTGTTGAACAAGTAGGACCAGCATTAGAGGGAAAAACAGATTTGAAAGTTGGAGATAAAATTGCTACTTTAGTTTCTTTATCTTTGACTCCATTATTAATTGAAGATATAATAACTGTTAGAAAAGAAATTGACCAAGTTGACATCAAAGGTAAAGCAATATTGTTTGAAAGTGGAATTTATGCCAAACTTCCAACAGATATACCAGAAAATTTGGCCTTGTCAGTACTTGATGTAGCGGGTGCTCCTGCGCAGACAATTAAACTTGTTAAAGAAGGAGATACTGTGTTGGTACTTGGCGGATCTGGGAAATCCGGTCTTCTTTGTTTATATGAAGCAAAAAGAAAAGCTGGTCCAACTGGTAAGGTTATTTGCTGGGCACACAGACAAAGCACTCTTGATACAGTAAAAGAGCTTGGTTTAGCTGATGTATGCATAGCTGGAGACGCAACAGATGCAATAGAGGTTTATGAAAAAGTGATGGAAGCTACTGATGGAAAGCTTTGTGATTTAGTTATAAGCTGTGTTTCCAGACCAAATTGTGAAATGTCAGCAATCCTTGCGACTAAGGATGAAGGTACAGTATATTTCTTTAGCATGGCAACTAGCTTTACAAAGGCAGCTTTGGGAGCTGAAGGCGTTGGCAAAGATGTCAACATGATTATAGGAAATGGATATACTAAAGGACACGCTGAAACAGCACTTCAAATTATGAGAGAAAATAAAGGTTTAAGAGACTTATATACTAAGTTATACGCATAATTAATACCAAGTACTGATTAGGAATATCAATTGATTCTTAATTGATATTTGTATGTTGTAAATATGAATAATGGAGGGATCGGATTGGCTTATTACAATGAAATAAACGTCTGGAAGGACGTAAAACCCGAACAGTGGGATGACTGGAAATGGCAAGTTGAAAACAGAATAGATACTGTAGAAAAATTAAAAAAAGTAGTAAATATTAATAAACAAGAAGAAGAAGATATCTCTAAGGTATTGGAAAAATTCAGAATGGGAATTACTCCTTATTATGCATCGCACATGGATAAGGATAATGCGAGAGATCCAATCAGAATGCAAGCTGTGCCAACAATTTCTGAAACTCATGTGAGTGATGCAGACATGCTTGACCCATTGCATGAAGATACAGACTCACCGGCACCGGGACTTACTCACAGATATCCGGACAGAGTGTTGTTTTTAATCACAGACCAATGTTCAATGTATTGCAGACATTGCACAAGAAGAAGATTTGCAGGACAGTGTGACAATGAGGTGTCAACAGAAAATATTGATAAATGTATTGAATATATAAGAAATACACCTGTTGTCAGAGACGTACTGTTGTCAGGCGGAGATTGTTTCTTGGTTTCTGATGCAAAACTTGAATATATAATCAAAAAATTAAGAGAAATACCACATGTAGAAATAATCAGGCTTGGCACAAGAACACCTGTTGTTATGCCGCAGAGAATTACTGATGATTTAGTAAATATGCTTAAGAAATATCACCCAATTTGGCTGAACACTCATTTTAATCATCCGAATGAATTTACTCCTGAATCAATGGAAGCATTAAGAAAGCTTGCAGATGCAGGTATTCCTTTGAGGAATCAATCAGTATTGTTAAGAGGAGTTAATGACTGCCCTCACATTATGAGAGAATTAGTTCATAAACTTGTTATGAACAGAGTTAGACCATATTATATTTATCAATGTGATCTTTCACTTGGTATTGAACATTTCAGAACACCTGTTTCAAAGGGTATTGAAATAATTGAAAGTTTAAGAGGTCATACTTCAGGTTATGCCGTTCCAACATTTGTTATCGATGCACCTGGCGGCGGCGGAAAGATTCCGGTAATGCCTAATTATGTATTGTCACAGTCAGCTGACAAAATAATTCTTAGAAATTATGAAGGCGTTATAACAACATACACTGAACCACATCTTCCGGATTTGGAATGTCAGTGTGATGTATGCCAAGGAAAGAAAAAAGATCCATTGACAGGAGTTGCAGGTTTGCTTCAAGGAAACGACTTAGCACTTGAGCCAACAAAACTTGCAAGAAGAGAAAGAGTACACAAATAATAGATGACAAAGTAACTTTCGAACGCGTCATTCTGAGGGCATAGCCCGAAGAATCTCATTTCAATATTATGAGATCCTTCGCTAACGCTCAGGATGACAGCGTCGGGGGTTTATTATCAAAAGGGGTTTTCATGAGATTAATTGATATTATAAAACAAAACTGCTATGAAACTATATCGATTATTGGACTTGCAAAAAATGCAGGTAAGACCGTAACCCTCAATTATCTCATAGAAGAATCAGCAAATAATAATTTCATTATAGGCATAACTTCTACAGGGCGTGACGGAGAAAGCATAGATCTTGTAACTCAAACCCAAAAGCCATCTATTTTTGTTACGGAAGGCATGTATGTGGCAACAGCTAAAAAAACATTGATGTTGTCAAATGCAAAAACAGAAATATTAGAAACGACAGGCATAAGTACTCCGATGGGTGAAGTTATAATAGTCAAGGTAAGACAAGGGGGCAATATTCAGATTGCAGGTCCAGTCAATGTCACGGAAATGAAGTATATAGCAAGACGTCTTAAATATTATGGTGCACAGGTGGTATTTATAGACGGAGCAATAGACAGAAAAGCAGTTTCATCTCCTGTAATAACCGATGCATGTATAATTGCGACAGGTGCGGTAGTAAGCAGGGATATAAAAAAAGTTTTAGAAAAGACAGCTCATGCAGTTGAGTGTTATACTTTGAACAAAACAGATGACAATATAAGAAAAATTATACATGGTATAAATAAAACCTGTATTATACAAAATGATGGAAGTGTTGTTGTACCTGACATTAAAACAAGTATCACTGGAGGGAAAAAAATCAGCGATCTTATTGATGACAAGACTACACATGTATTCATTAAAGGAGCAGTGACATCTGTTTTGTTAAAGGATTTAGTAGAAAATAAATATTTAAGAGGCATTAAAATAGCAATAGAAGATGGAACAAAGATATTTGTGGATATTAATGTATGGAATGAACTGAGGAGAAAAGGGCTTAAGGTTGAAACTCTTAATACTATTAATGTAATAGCAGTTACTTTGAATCCGGTATCTCCAGCGGGATATTTTTTTGACAGTGCAATATTTAAGGCAAACATGGAAAAATGTCTTTCTGAAGTAAAAATAGTTGATGTTGTGTCGGGCGGTGATGCAGAGTGAAGAGTTTTATGACTGAAAATACAATTAAAAATATAAATTTTGATTATATTTTTAATGAAGTGAAACCAATTACTGAATATGGTATCAAAAAAAAGCAAGAAACAGAGCCTTTTAAAAAGGGTCAAGAGGCGGACCTAAAAATTGAATTCAATAAAATTAGGGCATTTATTGAATCTAAGAAAAGGCGTGATATCATTGATGTACTAAAACATGTAAAGAATATACATGAAACATTAGAGAGGTCTAAAAACAATCAGGTATTAGATGAAGTTGAATTGTTTGAAATTAAAAATTTTCTGATTCAAGTTAAGAAAATGGATAAAATTCTAAAAACGATGTCTATTGATGATTTGAAATTGACGCCCCTACCACAATTATTTGAATTATTAGATCCGGCTCATGAAAATTTAAATACATTTTATATTTATGATGAATATACAGAAAATTTAAAAGCAATAAGAACTGAAAAAAAGCAAATAGAAAAGAACATTCATTTATTAAAAAAGAAAATTAAAGAAGAAACAGAGAAGAAGTACGACGTTAAATTCAACTTGAAAAATGAAATTACAATAAGCAAGTCACAAAAAGACAAAGTTGATGAATTAATTAAAGATACTAATTTAAGAGTATCCGGCGAAAATTATTTAAATGTAGTTTTAAAAATAAAAAACAACGACAGCATTGACATACTAGAGCATAAATATGAAATTTTGTCTAATGAAGAAGAAGAAGAGGAATTTAAAATCAGGCAAAATATTTCCACGGAAATAAAAAAGTGTTACGACATAATGCATAAAAATACTCGAATTATAGGTGAAACGGATTTTATTATTGCTAAGGCAAACTATGCACAAAAAACAAACTCTGTTGAGCCTGAAATAATTTATAGTCTTGAAATTGCTGTGAAGGGCGGAAGAAATCTTAAGCTCGAAAAAACATTGAAGGAAAAACACATTGAATATGTGCCGGTTGATTTGAACTTAAGGAAAAACGTCATATGTATCACAGGGGCTAATATGGGGGGAAAAACTGTAAGTCTTAGGATGATTGGACAAATTGCAGGCTTAGCTAGCTATGGTATGTTTGTTCCATGTCAGTATGCCAGGCTTTGTCTTTTTGACCATATATATATTTCAGTTGGAGATGATCAGTCCATTGAAAAAGGACTTAGTACCTTTGGAGCAGAAATAGTTAATTTAAAAGAGGCATTAGATAATTCTCATGAAAGATGCCTTATTCTTGTGGATGAGCTTGCGGGAGGTACTAATCCAAAGGAAGGATATGCAATTACAAAGGCAGTAGTTAATTATCTTAAAAAGAAAAATTGCATAACGGTGCTCACAACTCATTATGACAATGTTGCAAGTGATGAGGAAATACAAAACCTGCAGGTTGCCGGGTTGATGCTTCCTGGTGAGGCTGATATTCTGAAAATTAACAATATAGACCAGATTTCCAAATACATGGATTACAGGTTGATAGAAGTTAAATATAAAAGCGATATACCAAAAAATGCTTTGAGCATAGCAAAAATGGCAGGAATTTATTCAGAAATAATAGAGGATGCAGAAAATTACTTATAATTGAATAATATTAGAAGAATGACGATGTCATCCTGAACAAAGTGAAGGATCTCGCTTTAAAGAATGAGATTTTTCGGGCTTGACTCAGAATGATAAACAATCAAGGGAGGTATCATGGAAAGCAAATTAAATCTCAATCAAGAATTAATAGACAGTGCGCGTTCGGCTGCAGGTCATATAGCAGAAGATGTGCAAATGTTTATTGATAAAAATACAACTGTAACAGTCGAAAGAACAGTTGCAAGGCTCATGGGAGTAGATGGAGTTGATGAAATAGAAAAACCTCTTCCAAATGTATTGGTTGACAATATAAAGGAAGGCGGCGGATTATCCAGAGGTGCTGCATTTTGGATTGGAAATGCAATGGTTAACACAGGAAAGACACCTCAGGAAATTGCAGAAAAAATCAGTGCAGGAGAAATAGACATAACAAAATTGCCAATTGCTGATGAAGATAGAATTATGGAAGCAGTTTATGAAACTGCAAAGCAAATGGTAGAAAGAATCAAGGGTAATAGAGCAAAAAGAGATAATTATTTAAACACTATCGGTGAAGGAAAAAAACCATACATCTATGTAATTGTTGCAACAGGCAATATTTATGAAGATGTTATACAGGCGCAGGCAGCAGCTAAACAAGGTGCTGATATCATAGCAGTTATTCGTACAACAGCTCAAAGCTTGTTGGATTATGTTCCTTACGGACCTACAACTGAAGGATTTGGCGGAACATTTGCAACTCAGGAAAATTTCAGAATTATGAGAAAAGCGCTTGATGAAGTTGGTGAAGAAGTTGGAAGATACATTCGTCTCTGCAACTATTGTTCAGGGCTTTGCATGCCTGAAATAGCTGCCATGGGAGCTATGGAAAGACTTGATGTCATGCTTAATGATGCTCTTTACGGAATACTGTTCAGAGATATTAACATGCAGAGAACATTGGTTGACCAATATTTCTCAAGAATAATAAACGGTTTTGCAGGAATAATCATAAATACCGGAGAAGACAATTATTTAACAACAGCAGATGCAGTTGAAGAAGCACATACTGTGTTGGCTTCACAGCTTATAAATGAGCAGTTTGCTTTAAAAGCAGGAATACCGGAAGAACAAATGGGACTTGGCCACGCTTTTGAAATGAATTTAAATCTTGAAAATGGATTTTTATTGGAGCTAGCACAGGCACAGATGGCAAGAGAAATATTCCCTAAAGCACCGCTTAAATACATGCCTCCTACAAAATTTATGACAGGAAATATATTCAGAGGACATTTGCAGGATGCAATGTTTAACTTTGTATCAATATGGACTCATCAGGGAATTCAGCTTTTAGGAATGCCTACAGAAGCAATTCACACACCACATCTTCAAGACAGAATGCTGGCAATTGAAAATGCTCAATATATATTTAACAATGCCAGAAATATAGGCGATGAAGTTGAGTTTAAGAAAGATGGAATTATTCAGAAAAGAGCACAAGAAGTGCTTGCAAAAGCTGAAGAACTTTTACGAGACATAGATAAAGAAGGAATATTTGACACCATAGAAAAAGGAAAGTTCGGTGGAGTTAAAAGAAGTTTTACAGGCGGAAAAGGCTTGGCAGGAGTTATAGAAAAGGATGAGAAATACTTTAACCCATTTATTGATTTAATGCTTGGAGGTGTAAGGTAATGGAAGGAGTACAAAAGGTAGATTTAACCAATGTAAAACCATATGGAGATACATTAAACGACGGAATGGTTCAAATGAGCTTTACCCTGCCTGTTCCTTACGGAGATGAAGCAAGCGAAGCAGCTAAACAGCTTGCTACAAAAATGGGTTTTGATGAACCTGCAGTAGTTTATTCAAAAGACTTGGGCATTGGCTATACTTTTTTTGTTATGTATGGAAAATGCACTCACACCGTTGACTATACAACAATTGAAGTTCCAAAAGTTGATATGGAATTCATGGACAGACACCAGGTTGAGGATTACATTAAGGAAAATATCAAGAGAGACGTTGTAATTGTTGGAGCATGTACAGGTTTTGATGCTCATACAGTTGGTATAGATGCTATTATGAACATGAAGGGCTTTGACGGAAATTACGGCCTTGAAAGGTATAAAGGAATTGAAGCTATAAACATGGGCAGCCAGGTTCTAAATGAAGAACTTATTGCAAAAGCAATTGAAGTAAAAGCAGATGCAATTCTTGTATCTCAGGTAGTTACTCAAAAGGATGTTCATATTGCAAATATGACTCAGCTGATAGAAATGCTTGAAGCGGAAGGCTTAAGAGATAAACTTATTGTAGTTTGCGGCGGACCTCGTGTATCCCATGAGTTAGCACAAGAATTAGGCTATGATGCAGGGTTTGGCTCAGGAAGCTTTGCAAACCACGTTGCCACATTTGTAGTAAAACAAATAGTTGAAAGAAAATTGATATAACATGCAGTGGGGACAGTCCCCATTGCATCCCCTAAGATGAGATTCTTCAGGCACCGCCTTCAGAATGACAGTGACATACGACACTGTCATCCTCTATGTGGTTTCACCAAGTTCGACGCTGTCATCCTGAGCGTCAGCGAAGGATCTCATTTTTTTATGCCCTAATCCTGTTTTTTTGACCGAAGGGAGAAAAAAACAGCGGTAGGTCAAACGCAACGAGTTCCCAATTTATGTGAACGATAGAGAACAAATAAATTGGTGAACGAGACTGCGATATTTACAGCAAATAATTTTACATACATATAGCAATAACATTCCACCTATTGTATAATACTTCCATAAGGATGTGGGAGTTATTTATGGATAAAAACAAGAAATTTTTATACGTTCTGAAAATTATAATATTTTCAATACTTTTTTTTACAGCTATATACTTTGAAAGTGCACAACAGCAAAGATTATATGTGCTCACAGGTATTTTTGTTGGTTTTTTAGCCAACAATATTGGAAAATATTATATAAAAAATCAAAAGAAACTTTACTTCATGTCTTTTATTCTTGATGCAGCATTGATTTATGCCATGGAATCCTATTCAAGACTTCTCATAAATTACTTTTTTCATTCATTTTACATAATTGTTTTGCTTGAAGCCTCCCTTATGTTGGAACAAAGAAAAGGAATAATAGTTGGTACTGTCACTGTACTTGTTTCAATGATTAAGTATGTATATTTAATTTATTACAAATTCAACATGTCCAATATATCACAAATGCTATTTTTCCTCATGCTAAACGTTCTTATTTTAATTATTGCAGCTTTTGCCCAGCACAACAAGCAAGAAAAGGAAAGAAAAGACATTCTTTACAAAGAACTTCTAGATGCTCATAAAAAATTGAAAGAATACACTGATGTGCAGAAAAAACTCTCTGTAATTGAAGAAAGAAACAGAATTGCCAGAGACATACACGATACATTGGGGCACAACATGACAGCATTGATAATGCAGCTTCAAATGGCTGAACATTACATGAAAACTGATTCTTCAAAGTCAGAACAATTATTGACTAATTCTTTAAAGACTGCAAAAGACAGCATGTCAGGCATTAGGGAAGTTGTTGAAACATTAAGGGGAAAAGAAAGTGCTTTATCACCTGACAAAGCTATAAAAATACTTGTGGATGAATTTTCAGAAAAAACCGGTGCAGTAATTGATTTGAAAATAACCGGTGAAGTGACGAAAAATTATGGGGCAAATACAGCCATTTACCATATATTACAGGAAGCATTGACAAATGCCGTAAGGCATGGGAATGCAACTAGAATTTGGATGGAGCTTAATTATTCCAATAACTTCATTAAATTTAACATAAAAGACAATGGTTCAGGAGCAGAGGTTTTAAATGAAGGATTTGGCATGAAGGGAATAAGGGAAAGAGTTAAATTTTTTAATGGTGATGTAGAATTTGCATCAGGTGATGGATTTTATATAAATGGATTTCTAAATTTAAATGATAATTTTATTGGGAATGACACCTGTGTCGTTCTGCATTCGGAGGATAACAATGATTAAGCTGCTGTTAGTTGATGATCAGGATATACTGGTGGAAGGTCTGAAACTCATATTGGGAATGGAAGAGGACATTGAAATTTGCGGCACTGCAAACAACGGCAAAAAAGCATATGAGTTTTGTAAATGGAATAAGACTGATGTGGTTCTTATGGATATTCAAATGCCGGAATTAAATGGTGTTGAAGTAACAGCCTTGATTAAGAGAGACTTTCCCAACGTAAAAATAATTGTTCTTACTACATTCAATGATGACGAATACATATACGATGCATTAAAAAATGGAGCTTCCGGATATTTGTTGAAGGATACAACCCCTTCAGAAATAGCCAAGGCTGTTCGTACAGTTTATAAAGGGGGAGCCCTCATTCAATCAGAGGTTGCAGTTAAAGTTATAGACAAATTTTCGCAGCTTGCCAAAGAAACTGTGGATAAACACACTGATCCAAAAGCAGAGCTGTTGACAGACAGAGAAATCGAAATTTGCCGCCTTATAGCAGAGGGAAAAAATAATAAGGAAATTGCTGATGAATTATTTTTAAGTCAAGGAACTGTGAAAAACCATATTACCAGAGTGCTGATTAAGCTTGATCTTAGAGACAGAACACAACTGGCAGTATTTACAATAAAGAATGATTTGTAAAGATGAGATTCTTCAGGCTTTGCCTTCATAATGACAGCGTCAACATTTTTCGAGTTGTAATCGTGAAGGAATAAAGATGCAGTGGGGACTGTCCCCATTGCATTTTCCCATTGCATTTTCGCGTTGTCATCCTGAGCGCAGCGAAGGATCTCATTTTCTTTTTTTGTGCCAAAAGTCACATGCAAATTTTTAAATATGTGATTTTAGATACTAGAAAATGGTATTAAAAATTAATAAAATGGTATTGTAAGAAAAAATATTTAGGAGGGTTAACATGAAAAAATTAATTAGTGCCATATTAGCTGTGATGCTTGTGTTTTCACTGACAGCTTGCAATACTGACAGCTTGGGGGAATATAAACAAGCAGCAGAAAAAACTGATCAAATAACAAAGGGTCAGACGTCTGGAGAATTTTCCCTGGTTACAGATTTTAACACTGATGGAATGACGCCGGAAGAAATTAAAGAACTTAATTATTACAAAGACATGAATGGGAAATTTAATATTTCCTTTGATGATGAATCAGAAAAAAGCATATACAGAAATTATCTGAATATGGGGGGACTGGGTTTTGATTTTGATTTGTATATTAATAAAGACGAAATGTTCGTGAAGCTTCCGGTAGTGGGCAAGTACATGAAATTAAATGAAATACAAAATTCTATCAGTACAGAACAAAAAGAAGAAGCACACAATATTGTTTCAGAAGAAACATTAAAAGCAATAGCTTCAAAGTGGATAGGGCTCATGAAGGAAGATGATGTTTTTAAAGGAAAAAATATTGTGCTTACAACTCCGGACGGTGAAGTAAAAACAACGGAATATGTTATTAAATTAAGTGATGAACAAATAAAAACATTAGGTTCAGAATGCATTGACATAATTTCCGGGGATGAAAATTTAAATGAATTTTATGAGAAATATATAGAAGAAAATGCAGAGGCTGCAGAAAATAAAACATTGGATGACGTGCTGATTGAATTGAAAAATAACATTGATAAATTTAATGTTGAAAGTTTCAGCTACACTGCGTATGTGGATATTGACGGATATATAGTCAATGAAATGATAGAGTGTTCTTTGAGTTTCATTGATTCGGAGAAAAGCGGTCTTTCAGGTGCAAGTTACAGTTTAAATATAAAAAATTGGGATATAAACAAAGAACAAAGTTTTGATTTTCCTGTTCTCACAGAAGAAAATACATTAAAAATGGACGAAATGGACGAAAATATGCCTGATATGATGGAAGACTTGTTTAAGAACAAAGATTAAGGGGTGCGCAATGACAATGTTAAAGGTTGAAAACCTATATAAAAGCTTTGGAAATATAAATGCAGTTGATGGTGTAAGTTTTGAAGTTAACAAGGGAGAAATATTTGGCCTTTTAGGTCCAAACGGTGCAGGTAAATCAACTATAATTTCCATGATATCAACTCTTTTGCCTCCATCAAGGGGAGAAATACTGTATGAAGGGGAAAGCATCATAAAAGATCCCAAAACAATAAGAAAAAGATTAGGTGTAGTTCCTCAGGATATAGCATTGTATCCTACTCTCACAGGATATGAAAATTTAAGGTTTTGGGGAAACATATACGGACTTAAAGGTGCAGAACTTAAAAAAAGAATAAATGAAGTATCAGATATAATAGAGCTAAATGGCCGCTTAAAAGACAGGGTGGATAAATATTCCGGCGGAATGAAGAGAAGGTTAAACATTGGCGCAGCACTGCTTCACAGGCCTGAGCTTCGCATAATGGATGAACCTACTGTAGGAATTGACCCTCAATCAAGAAACCATATACTTGATACAGTGCTGGAACTTAACAGGCAGGGTATAACAATAATATATACCAGCCACTACATGGAGGAAGTTCAATATCTTTGCAATGAAATTTGCATTATGGATGAAGGAAAAATTATTGCTTCAGGAAATCAGCAGGAGTTAGTGGAGCTGGTGCAGGAAAAAACGCAAATAAATATTAAGCTTGACAGCATGGACATTGATATTCTTAAAAAGCTGAAGGAAATTCAGGGTGTGTTTGATGGGAAAATTGTTGAAGATGCAATTTGCTTGTATGGAAAAAATGCAGATACGTTATTGGCAGAAATTTTTGACAAAGTATCTGAAAATGGTTTGCTCATTCAATCCATTGATGTGAAGAAACCAAATCTTGAAGCTGTATTTCTTCATTTGACCGGAAAAGCCTTAAGAGATTAGGAGAACAGTATGAAAGTAATAAGCATTATCAAAAAAGATTTGAAAACCATACTAAGTGATAGAAAAGCTTTAGCTATAATCATTCTGATGCCTATAATTCTTATGACTATATTAAGCATGGCTTTGAAAGGTTCTTTTGTGAGCAGTGATGATTTGAATATAGAAAGCATAAATATTGCCGTTGTAAAACTTTATGATAAAAATAAGGATACTCAAATGTTTGAAACAGCCTTGGACAATAATTTACTTTCAAAAGATGTTGATTCAAGTGATGTTGATCCGGAAAATATTTTTTTTGAAGATTTCTTAGGCAGTGAAGAAGTTGAAAAGATTATATCATATAGTGTGGAAGAAGAAAAAAGAGCTATGGAGCTTTTGGACAGCGGGGAAGTATCTGCAGTTGTTCTTCTTCCTGAAAGATTTATATACAATATGAAAATTAATTTTCTCACACCTTTTAGGAATAATGTTGATGTTAAAATTCTTACACATCCTGACAAGACCATTAGCGGCCAGATAGTTGAATCGGTCATGGAAGCATACACCAATGCAATGTCATCTGTAATAATTGGAAAGAATGTATTAATTGAAACAACCATGGCAAATGACCTTGGAGAAAATGGGTTTGAAAATATGGATGATGTGATGGAAGACATGAGCAAAATGATGGAAAACATCAATATAAACATTGAGGATGTTGTTGTTGAAGGAAAGAGGAATATTTCCAGCGCAGATTATTACTCTACAGCCATGATGACTATGTTCATTCTCTTTGCAGCCGGCCAAGGAGGCAGAATGCTTTTAGAAGAAAAAGAAAATCAAACGTACCAGAGGATGATAATAGCAGGTACTTCTAAATTCAGCATTTTGTCAGGTGAATTTGCTGTGGTATATATAATAGCATTAATTCAAATAATTGTAATGACTATTTTCTCACATTTTGCATTGAAAGTGCAGTGGGGAAACTTAATTGCCTTTTCATTGGTTAGTTTAACAGCTGCACTAGCTGTTGCAGGATTAGGAGCTTTTGTAGCAGCTGCAACTTACAGAGCAGGTAACTATAAAATGGCAAGTGCATTTGAATCAGCAATTATACAAGTGATGGCACTTTTAGGAGGAAGCTTCTTTCCTGTTGATGTAATGCCTGCAGCATTGCAAAAGCTAAGTTTCTTGTCTCTTAATGGCATAGCTCTTAAAGCATATCTTAAGATTATGGTTGGATATGGTTTGCCGGAAGTAATGAATAATATATTCGCATTGGCAGTCATAGGAGTTGTGTTCGCATTGTTAGCTGTGGTCTTGATTAATGGGAAGGGGGTGCACGGCAGTGATAAGTATAATAAAATTAAGGCTTCTGAGGCTTAAAGACGATGTCAAGGTTTTAGTGCTCATGACTGCCATGGCATTTGGACTTACAGCAGTATTTGGCGTTTCTTTCAACTCATACCGACCTACAGTTTTAATAGTGGATGAAGATAAAAGTACTTATTCTGAAAATCTTATTCAAGAACTGAAATCAAGTAAAACTTTCAATTTTATTGAAACAGACTATACAAATGCTTCCAAAGAAGTCGAAGAAGGAAAAACACTTGTTGCATTGTTAATTAATAAAGGCTTTGGAAGCAATATAGAAGCAGGCAGCGATGTAACCTTGGGTTTCATAAAAATCAAGGACGATACAATGATATTGACACTTCAAGAAACTGTTAACAGCATTGTATTGAAGATGGCAGGAGGAATTAGAATTGCAGATGTTACCGCTGATTTCATTCATTCACAATTACCCGTTGCGAATAAACAAGAGGTAAAATTATCAGCATATGAGAAAGTTATGGAATCATGGAAATATAAAAATCCAATGAAAGTTACATCAACTGTTGCTAATACAAGCAATGAATCAGGTTATGACGGCATGAAGCATTCTATGATAGGTTTTACACTGTTTTTCTCCATGTATACAATGGTTTTTTCCATAGGAACAATTTTAAGCGACAAACATTACAAAACATGGCAGAGGATGCTCATATCACCGGTTTCGAAAGCATCAATTCTGGGAGGAAGCATGGTGGTAGCATACCTGGTTGGCTCTGTTCAAATATGCGTGCTTATACTAGCTGGCAAATATTTGCTGGGAGTGGACTGGGGAAACAGCATACCAGGAGTTTTGCTGGTATCAGCTGCATTTGTATTCACTGTTACTTCTTTGGGGCTTATGATATCAGGTTTTGTAAAAACACAAGCTCAGTTAGGATCGATGGTTCCGGTAATATTAACAAGCACCTCAATGCTTGGGGGCTGCATGTGGCCTTTGGAAATAGTCAACAATAAAGCATTGCTGCTCTTGGCAGAACTCACCCCTCAAAAATGGGCAATGCAGGGAATTAATAACATTGCAAGCAGGGGCATGGGTTTTGAAGCAGCCATTGTTCCAACCGTAGTTCTTTTATTAATGGGCATTGTATTCTTTGCAGTTGGAGTAAAAGTTTTAAAATATGAATAAATGTTTCGACAACTGAAAAACGGGCGGGTTTTGTACCCGCCCGAATATATATTTGAATTTTGACGCTGTAGGGAGCGACCCACCGTGTCGTTCCTATTTATATTCATATAAACTCAGACTCTTTTGTTAATCATATATATCATATAAGTTTTGACGTTGTCATCCTGAGCGCTAGCGAAGGATCTCAGCTTTTTAATTCTTAATTTTTAACTTTTAAATATTAATTATTCTCAATGCTGCTCCTAATTAAATCCAACACAGATGTTGACGCTCTTTCTCTTACGATTTCACGAGAACCTGTAGCTTGAATTTTCAAAACATTAAATTTATCCTTATAATAAACACACACATAAACCAATCCAACAGGTTTTTCTTCAGTTCCACCGCCAGGACCTGCAACACCCGTAGTAGAAACTCCTATATCAGTACCCGCTATCTTTGCTGCACCGTATGCCATTTCTTTAGCTGTTTCCTCACTTACTGCACCAAACTTTTCTAAAGTTTCTCTGTTAACCTGTAAAGTATGCATTTTAGCTTCATTGCTGTATGTGATAAATCCTTCCCTAAACACCTTTGATATGCCGGGATAACCTATAAGCCTTGAAGCAACCAAACCACCGGTACATGATTCAGCAACTGCAATAGTGATATTTTTCTCCATCAGAAGTTCTGCAGTTTTGTCTTCTACTTTGCCTGTTTCAGTAACATATGCATTACTTTTGCCAAAGCGGTTAATCAATTCTTCTTTAACAGGTTGTATCATTTCAATGCATTTTTCCTTGCTTTCAGCCTTTGCAGTAATTCTAAAAATTACTTTTCCCGCGCTTGCATATGGAGCAATGGTTGGATTTGTCTGCTTTTCAATTATGTCCAGAATCATTTCCTCTGCAGCTGATTCACCAATATTTACAACTACCAATTTTTCTCCGTAAACAACCTGGTCTGAAAATTGCTTTAAATAAGGTACTACCTCATTATCTACAAGAGGTCCCATTTCTTTAGGAGGCCCAGGTAAAAGTATGCCTATTTTTATATTTCCTTTGCTGTCTTCTCCATTGTAAATACAAGCATTGGCTGTGCCGTTTGGATTATCCAGTATGATAGAACCCTCAGGGAAATATGCCTGTCTAATATTGTTTTTTGGAAAGTCTTTTCTGAAGCGAGAATACATCTCCTTCACATGCTGGAAGCTATTTTCGTCATAAACCATTTCAATATTGAAATATTCCGCCAATGCTTCCTTTGTAATATCATCCTGAGTAGGTCCAAGACCTCCGGTGCATATTACAATATCAGCCCTGGAAAATCCAATACCAAAGCATTTCTTGATTCTGTCAGGATTGTCGCCCACAACAGTTTGATAATGAACATCAATAGCTATTTCAGCTAATTTTTTAGATATATATTGGGCATTTGTATTGACTATATCTCCATGCAAAAGCTCAGTACCTACGCAAAGTATTTCAGCATTCATTTCGTTCCTCCAATAATTGTAAAATAAATAAATATAAATCTACTATAAATCAAAAAATACCATAATACAACAACAATTTGGTGTGATTGCTCTTTATCACAAAAACGGTCCGTCGTCCAGAAGCCAATAAATTATCGTGACAAAATGACGTTGTCATCCTGAGCGTCAGCGAAGGATCTCATCTTTTAAATTCTCTCACTCCGTTAAAGCAGCATACTTCTCGACATCACCATAAATCTCATTAGATAATTCAATTGCCTTTACCGCAAAAAACAACCCAGTAGTCTTGGCGTGTTCCCAAACCAACTCATCGAACATACTATCAGGATGCTGTTTCCCACCCTCAACAAATGGCGATAACTCTATGCAAAACGCAGGTCTTTTCATCTTAACTCTAAACCAGTTTTCGAACCCGCACCCATAAACTTTTGGATCCATACTCACCTTAGTTTTTCTATAAATATATTTTTTATTTAACTCATCCATAATTTTTTCATCTAATCCATTAAACATATGATGAGTACCGCTGTCAGCCCAAAAAGTACAATTTCCCGAGCAATGATACGTCACCATCAGAGAAAAATTATTTTCTTTGCAAAAATTAATTAAAGCCTTAGTTTCAGGTTCGCTGCTTGGTGCGAATCCCTTAAATCTGTCAGAACAAGGAACTTCAGTTCCAGGTACACATGTTCTGATTTCCCAATTACCGTCATTGAAATTTTTATTTAAATCAACACCATTAGCATTAGCTTTCCAATAGGTATGATCCTCACCCCAAATTTGCATAACCTTTAATGCTTCATAATTCGATGATGCTTCTATCCCATTATGAACAATATTTAAACCATCAGGATTAGCAACAGGCACAAAGTACATATTAACCAGATCAATGATATTTCTTACATCAAAGCCGTCAAAATTTTTCCTATCACTATAATAATGACAGTAATAATCAATCATCTTCATGCAAAGCATAACAGAAAAATCCTCTCTTGCATGAATACCTCCAACAAAAAGAACCTTCCTGTCATCCTGAGTGCAGCGAAGGATCTCATCTTTTTTACCGCTAATTTTTATAGCAACAATATCTCTACCTTCCACAGATTTTCCAATAACCATTTTACTTAAAATACTGCTGTACTTTTCGCAAAGCGTATCTATATCTTTATATATATCATCTAAAAAATAAGTATCAGAAGTATCAACAATAAACTTATTCATAATAAACCTCATCATTTGTAATACATTTATTATAATATAATAATTTTCAATTATACAACAAATTTCAATAACTTAACTTCATAAACAGCATATCTGTTTTTATTGAATTCGGATACTGTTTTTTAATGATTTAAAAAGCCTAAAAAACTATGACGTTGTCATCCTGAGCGCCAGAGAAGGATCTCATCTTTTTTACTATCGAATGCATCTCATCTTTTCTATTGCTAACAAAAAACATAAATGATATAATTAATCAAAACAAAAAGGGGGTTGAGTACATGCTGTCAAATTTAAATCTAAAAACTAAAACATTGAAAATTATCAGCCTATCACTTACATTAACAGGCATTACATTCATACTTGCATCAGAATACATTGGAAGTATTTCTATACGCCTTGCCATGCTCATAACACTTGCCTTCTGCCTGACGAATATTAAAATGACATATAAATATTTAACAACAAAAGAAAAAATAAATTACTTTGCTGCTGTAACAGCTTCGATACTTGGATTAGTCAAACCTGAACTAACAATGTTCATCATAGGCATAATGCTATTGTTCTTAACCGTTCCTATATATTTTAATGCAATAAAATCAAAAGACTACTCAGATATTATAATGATAATTGTTTCAGGTATAGGAATATTGTTTGCCATCTACTGCATCATAAATTCCGAGGCAGCATTAAATACAGTAATCATTATAATAGGAATAGCTTTTACAATACTAGGTTGCCTGACATTATACGAAACCTTCAATACAACAAAAATAAATCCAAATTACTATGAACAAAACGATGAAAATCAATTTGGCTTTACAAATACAAATGATATATAGAATGTAGGGGCGAGTATTATACCCGCCCGAACCTCTATAATACATAATCTATCATCCTAAATGTAGCAAATAATCTGTCCATGTCATCCTGAGCGTCAGCGAAGGATCTCATCTTTTCGACATATTTTCCAACAAACTAAGACAATCCACATGAAAACATATACATGTAACATTACTGTAATATTAATATCAAAAACATATGCTATATTATATACATAGCACTTTGGCACCTATATCGCGAATATTACAATAAAATTACATTACTATCAATAATGTTGACTACATAATTTTGCGGTGTTATAATATTATAGTCGTTGTGCTATCACAATGAAGGTATTGGGGACCTAACACCCACAAAAACAAATTTCATAGGAGGAAATAAAGAATGAAAAAAGTATTATCACTTGTATTGGTAATCGCAATGGTATTATCAAGCATGAGCTTTGCATTCGCAGGCACATTTGAAGATGTAACTGGCGATTACGAAGATGCAGTTAACGCATTATCTGCATTAGGCGTAATCAATGGTTACGAAGACGGAACATTTAGACCTGAAAAAACTATAACTAGAGCAGAATTAGCTAAAATATTAGTTGAAGCTTTAGGTTATGGAGATTTAGTAGCAGGAGCATCAAGCAACTTTACTGACACTCAAGGACATTGGGCAAATGGTTATGTAGCTATAGCTGCTGGAACAGGCTTAGTTGTTGGATATCCAAACGGAACTTTCTTACCAGACAAAGCTGTTACATATGATGAAGCTTTAACAATGGTAGTAAGAGCATTAGGATATACTGATGCATCTCTTAAAGGAACTTGGCCAACAAACTACAAAGTAAAAGCTATTGACTTAGACCTTAATGATGATGTAGTAATGGCAACAGCTGCAGCTGACAGAGGCGGAGTAGCTCAGATTCTTTTCAACGCATTAGAAGCTAAAATAGTAAAAATTGATGAAGATGGCATAGTAGTTGAAACTACTAAGTTACTTATTGATAATGTTGCAAATCTTAAAGAATACTATTACGTTGGAATTGATAGATTTAACGAAGATGATAACGACTATTCAGGAAACTTAGTTGACTTAACACCTTATGTATATCAATATATTGATGCATATACAAATGATTCTGGTGATGTAGTTTATGTAAAAGGTAGTGATTCTGAAACTCTTACAGGAACAGTTAACAGTGTAAATGAAGCTTCTAAATCTTTTGTTGTAAAAGATTCTGAAGGGGACAAATATACAATAAACACTACTGGTTCTGGTGTTACTGTTTACTATAATGGTGAACAAACTACAATTACAGCAAGTGAATTCAACGAATTGTTATACAGAGGTGATGATAACTCTGCTAACTACGATGCATTAGAAGCTAAAATAACAGTTATTTCAGGTGATGATTTGGCTACTATTAAAGCCGGTGATTCTGAAGAAATAGAAAGCGGAGATTATGCAGATCATTTCATCGTTGAAAGAGCAACTAAAGCTATATTAGTAGACAGTGATTATGTATCTGGAAAAGCTAAAATATCTGGTGTTGACGGAACATCATTATCATTGCCTAAAGATACTGACAATGAAGTTGATTTAGACAAAGTAACTGTTACTGGTGCTGTTGATTCATTAGATGATATTGCTGAAAATGATGTTGTTGTAGCTTATGAAGCTAATGACGGTGCACCTGTTAAGTTAGTAGTTGTTAGGGATTCAGTAGAAGGTGAAGTATCAAAGACTGCTGATGGTCAAACAACAGTATATGTTGATGGAACAGAGTATACATTAAGCAGAATTGAAGGTTCAGTTCGTTATGGAACATTACCATCAGTTGGCGATGAAGGAACATTCTATTTAGACAATGCAGGAAAAATATTTGCTGTAGATACTGATGGGGAAGCTCTTACAGATTATGCTTTAGTTCTTAACAAAGCAAACGGTGAATATTCAAGCAAGATGGATGGTTCTATAACAGATTATCCACAGATTAAACTTCTTACTGCTGAAGGCGAGACAGTTGTTTATGACGTTTTAGTAGACCTTGACTTGACTGAAACAAATGATTTGGACGATTATGCTATTTACACTGACCACAGAGCTGCAACAGCAGCAACAGATGCGCCATTAGTAGCAGTAACTCCAATCGTAGGTGCTGAAACAACACAAAGTATTACATTGACTGCAACATTAACACCTGACACATTAATTAAGTATTCATTAAATGAAGATGGAGACATTGATGAAATCGAAATAATGAATACAGTTAGTGCAACAATTGATACAGATGATTTAGCTGATATAGCAGCAGATGACGCACTGGTATTCGATACAGCTAATGATGATGTAGTATCTATCGATAACTTGAAAGATGGTTCTCATACAGTATTGTATGATGATGGAGAAATAGTTGTATTTGTAACTAGTAACCTTGAATCTGCAAATGATGATATCTTTGGTGTAATCACAGCTTTAAGTTTAACTAAAAATGCTAAAGGTGATATAGTGACTGAAGTTACAGCATTTGTTGATGGTGCTGAAGTAACTTATTTAGCAGAAAATGATACAACTCCATTTACTGTACCATCTACTATAACAACAGGAACAGCTGTAGAATTCAACTTTGGAACAGATGATGAATTAGATAATGTTTCAGCTATAGCTAATGATACACTTGCAAATGGTGGAGATGTAAATGCTTTTGTTGGAACAGATGTACAAGTTACAGACGTAACATCTACTTACATTGTAATGGGTGGTACAACTTACAGATTTGCTAGTGACGTTGCTGTATACATCTATGATGAATCAGCTGCTGAATGGTCAATAGGTGATGTTTCAGACTTAAATGAAGGCGAACCAACAGCAGTATTCAATACAGCTGCAACAGATACTATTGCTAATATAGTAGTTCAAACACAACCTTAAAAAATAATATACCCATTGGGGTAATATAATCAACTTAAAGATATTGAAAGTTGATGATTCAATTAAAAAGAAGAGAAGTAGTTTAATAAAACTTATTCTCTTCTTTTTTCTATTAGAGCTATATTCGTCAAGTATCTTTAGATTTTACTTTAGCTGATAAAAATAAAATAACGGACTGTATAATTGCTAGGGTTTGTTTAATATTGACTATTTATATTAATAAGATATAATTATACTATACAGTTTTGGAGGTAAATAATGCAGAAAAAAAATACAAAAAATACAATGTCAAATTCTAAGAATTATATTAAGAACATTGGTTATTACTTGCCATTAATATTCATTATTGTAATTATACCACTAATAACTTATGGCAAAATTGTAAAATTGCCTATTGATGAGGCTAATTTTTGGAAAGGTGGATCTACGCATGTAGATTTTTTTAGTTACTATAAGTCTATAGCTTTAATTGTTGCAACTGTAGCTTTTTTCTTGTCATATTTTGGATTATTTTTGAATAATAAACTTCAATTACAAAAAGAGAAAAGATACTATATTCCTTTAGCCACATATATAATAATGTCGATATTTTCAACTATCATGTCTCAGAATAAGCATGTAGCAGTTGTAGGTTTTATTGAAATGTATCAGGGCATATTTGTTTTAATTTGCTATATAGTACTTACATTTATACTTATTAATTATACTAGAAATGAAAGAGATGTCAGAATTATAATGAATTCTTTTGTTGTATTGATAGCAATAGAAGGGTTGCTAGGTATAGGAGAATACTTCGGAATTGAATTTTTTCAAAGTTCTCTAGGTAAGTGGCTCATTACACCAAGTGAATTACGTGAAGCTACTATTATATTTTCTTCTGATAAGTACACCATTTTTGGTACATTATACAATAGTAACTTTGTAGGTAGTTTTTGTACATTAGTATTACCATTAGCTGTCGTGCTTTATTTGATTGCAGATGATAAAATAAAATCAATAATATTTGGCTTAATCGCTTTTCTCGCTTTTTCAATATGGTTAGGTTGCAATTCAAGGGCAGGATACCTTGGAGTTATGGTATCATCTGTTAATGGAGTTATATTATTTAGAAAATTAATAAAAGAAAAAATCAGCAAAATAATATTGCTAATTTTTGGATTTATTCTTATTACTGTTATTTTTAATAAAGCTTCTGATGGAAGAGTAAGTAGTCAATTAACAAGACTCAATCCTGGAGCTGAAATAGAAAAAATAGAGAATATTCAAAAGCAGGAGAAAATTAGATTTAAAGAAGTATCGGTAAAAGAAAACACTTTTACAGTTATTACAAGCAAAGAGACTCTTACTGGAATTGTGGAAAACTCAAAACTGAGTTTTATTGATGAAGATGGAATTGAACTAAATACTAAGACTGACGAAGATGGGAATATTACTATTATCGATAAGAAATATGAAGGTTATAGCTTTTCAATATTATCAAATAGTCAATTAAAAATAAATGCAAATTTTTACGATAGAACTTGGAGTTTATATAAATCTTTAGATGAGTATAATATAAAAGTCATTTCTTTTAATAACAAATTAACAGAGCCGATTGAAGCTCTACGCTTAAAATTTTTCGATGGAAAAGAAACTTTTGCTTCAAATAGAGGGTACATTTGGTCTAGAACTATACCAATGTTGAAAGATGTTATTTTAATTGGTTATGGTCCTGATAATTATCCGATGGTATTTCCACAGGAAGATTATGTAGGAAGGTTTAATGTTGGTACAAATGGTATGACAAGTATTGTGGTTGATAAACCCCACAATATGTATTTGCAGACAGCAATAAATACTGGCGTAGTATCACTAATTGCATTGATGTTCATTTGGGGTACATATTTGATTGACAGTTATAAGCTTTATATAAAAGGAAATATGATTTCGTACGTCGAATATATTGGGGCTTCAGTATTCTTAAGTATAATAGCGTATTTAGTAGCAGGTATATTTAACGATAGTATTATATCGGTTGCTCCGTTGTTCTGGGTTTTGTTGGGTACAGGTATAGGTATTAACATAATGACAAAGGAAAGAACAAGGTAATAAAAAAATTGAAAGTATGAGAGAAGCGGTATATTAATTGCAAATAGATTCAAGAGTGAACCTGTAGAAACTGATGAATACTTATTAATTTTGTCAAGATACATACATCAAAATCCTGTTAAAGCTGGAATATCCACTAGTATAGATAATTATAAATGGAGCAGCTTTAAGGAGTATTTAGGACAAAGTGAATTTACCAATACATGTTTTTTGGAAACAATAATGGGTAGAGAAAGTTTTAGGGGAGTTATTTCAAGATGCAAGTGAGACACTATGACATGTCCCTATCTGTCTATACTATCTGTCTCGTCAATAAATTTGCTCTATGGAGCTGTTACAGTTAGAAAATTATTGCATATTTAAATAGTTAATGTTATAATTTAGTAAAAAAATGAAGGGGCGTATACATGAAAAGCAATTATGTAATAAAATGTATGTTATTCATATTTATTTTTTTATTAATAGTGGGCTTATTCTCGCCTTTCATAGCGGAATATTTAAATAATGCAATGGGAACTGATATTAGTATAAATAGTTTTGACAGTAATTATTTATTAACAGTAATATCTGCAGCTAGTGCATTGGCTGGTGTGTTTTTTGTTATATATGGTTGGTATACAATAAGGGAACTGCCCAATACTATAGAGAAAACTATTAACGAAAAATTAGATAAGGAAATAAAAAAATATAATGAAAGAATTGACATCCTTTTAGAAGCAAGCCAAAAGATGAATACAGTCTATAATATAAAAGATGTAGATCAAAAGATTAATTTATTAAATGATATAATAGAATTATGTCCTGATATGTATAATGCAAGAATCACATTAGGTTATACTTATTGGTATGAAAAGAAAAATTATGAAAGTGCTGAACAGTGTTTTGAATCAGAATTGATGTCTAACCCTAATAATATAAATGCAATGTGTGATTTGGTTGCACTGTACGATGAAATGGATGAATCAAGAAATTCTATTAAATATGCTAAACAAGCACTTGATATTGATAAAAATATCAAAAACTATTTATTAAATGATTCAAGGTTAAAAGAAGACTTAAAGCAGAAAATTGAAGAGTTAAATTAAATATAAATATGAGAATAGGGGACGATTCTTTAAACAGGAAGAACTATCCCCTATTTTTTACTGAAGATGATAGGAATATCATCTTAGTACTCCTCATCACTTATTACTTCAATGCCGTTTTCACGGAGTAATTTTGCAGTTATGCCTTGTCCTTTTATTACATTTCTGCTGAATGTGCCGTCATAAATAAAGCTGCTTCCGCAGGATGGGCTTTTTTCTTTTAAGATTGCTTTTTTTATGTTGTACTTCTTAGCAAGATACAAAGTTTTTTGTGCTCCCGCCATGAAATTTTCTGTTTTATCTTCATTTTCGGCATTAATAACTTTGTTGTCTTTAATTTCACAAGGTAATCTTGGAATTAACAAACCACCTTCAACCTCAGGACAAACCATGAGTGCTTTTCCTTCATCCACAAGTTTTTTTACTTTCTCTGACAATGTTGTTTTTCCGTCATAACGGCACTTTTCTCCGCAAAGACATGCACTTACAATATATTCGTAATTTTTATTCATTTCATTCATCTTGTTCATCCCATTTTTAATAATTATATTTTCAATTTATTGACATAGCCCAATAAAATAATATTATTGACTTTGTTTCTTGAAAATTAAATTTGTGTATAATCATATTATGATTAGAGTGTCAAAAGCTATAGACTAACAACAGGCATACTGTATATATGAAATGATGTATTATAAATATACTGTATATAGTACGTTTGCGTGTTGGAATTTATGAAAATTGACTTTTGACGCCTTAACCATATTATAATTTTTAAATCTTAGAAATATTATTGAAATCTATATTATTGCTGTCGTATCCCATGTCGATTATTGTAGTATTCATATAATGTGAATCATTTAATAAATCAATGTCTTCACCTACGGTATTGTCTTGATTTACAATACGAACAACAGGTCTTATGTTATTTTCTACATGATTTTTAATTACTACACCTATTTTGCCATTGCTTAATTTTACAAAAATTCCAATTGGAAATGCAACAACGCTTTTTAAAAAAACACTTAAAATGTCATAATCAAAATGTGTATCTGCGCATCCCATTATATATTCAATTACTTCATTGGGAAAACAAGTTTTTCTGTATGAACGGTCTGAAGACAAAGCGTGGTATACATCACATATTGCTAAAATTCTGCCGTACAAAGGTATATTTTCCTTTGATTTTCCATATGGATAGCCTGAGCCGTCTAATTTTTCATGGTGGCTTTCAATGCCTTTTAATATATCATCAGATACCAAATTCTTTAACATATTCACAGCGCTTGTAGGGTGAGATTTAATTATTTCAAATTCATCACTGGTCAATTTACCGGGCTTATTTAATATTTCCAGAGGTATAAGTGTTTTTCCTATATCGTGAAGAAATCCTGCCATGCCTAAATCATGGAGTATTTGTTTGCTTAAACCCATGGATATACCTGTTGAAATACTAAGATTAGCTACGCTAAGGCAGTGTTGATATGTATATTCATCATGATTTTTAAAATCCATTACATTATTCGTAAGTTCTCTTTTTACTAAAATTTCAGAAATTAATTCATCAACAATAAATGAAAATTTATGAATTGAAGAGTCAGTTATTATTCCATCTGTTTCACACAATTTTGAATATACTTCTTTTATTTCAGTCAGTGCTTTAGTTTCCAGATTTTTATTAATACCATATTCATAGTCCAAGTCGTTAAAAGCTGCATTTTCAATATAGACACCTTCTATATTATGAAATATTATCTTTTCAATGTAGTGATTATTCAATGGTTGACCTTTAGTAAGCAACACTGTTTTAAAGTTTCTGCCATTTAAGTATATGTCTTTGGCTAGAATCATGCCGGGTTTTAGATAACTTTTAGTTATAAACATACCATGCTCCTAAATAATATTTTTTCATTTATATGATATCACATTTTTGATAAATAATAAATGAAATAATTGGGGACGGTTCTTTTTGATTGACAAATTCTTGAAATTGTAATAGGATTATTTTAAGATATAATTTTGGGGGTGAAAAAATGCCAAGACAAGCAAGAATAAAAAGTTCTACGGGAATATATCATATAATGATAAGGGGTATAAATAAAGAACAGATATTTAACAGAGCTGTGCATAAAAATAAGGTCATAGAAATAATAAAAAATATAAGAGAAGATATTGAGTTTGATGTTATAGCTTATTGCGTAATGGATAATCATTTACATTTACTGATAAAGGCGGATGAAGACAAGCTTGAAACATTAATGAAAAAATTGAATATCAAATATGCTATGTATTACAATAAAATTGAAAAAAGATATGGACATGTGTTTCAGGACAGATTCAAAAGTGAAGCAGTAGAAAATGATAAATATTTTCTAGGCGCATTAAGATACATACATAATAACCCTGTTAAGGCCGCTATAACAAAGAATATAATGGATTACTCATGGAGCAGCGCCAAAGATTATATTAATTTGCATTCTGAAATAATAACTGACAAATATTTAAATGAAATATCAGGTTTATTTACAAATAAGAATGAATTTGTAACATTTCACAGCATAAGTGATGATAATTTATATATTGATACAAAAGAAGAAGAAAGTGAAAATACTAGAAATATAGTTAGTAGCCTAATAGAAAAATTTGTAATTGAGTACGGAATATCAGATCAAAGTCAAGCAACTATTGATAAAAAAGAAGAACTGGCTGAAAAACTGATTAAATTGAATATTATTTCTTATAGAGAAATATCTGAACTTTGTAATATATCTTTTTATAAAGTAGCTGGAATCAGCAAAAAATTAAAAGCAGAATAATTTCAATCAAAAAGAACCGTCCCCGATTTTGCTAAAACTTTAATAAAAATTTAATTATTTTTTACTTCTATTTTACAAAAATGGTGGTATAATCATATAGTATTATTAAAATATTTGGAGGGTAAGATGAAAAAAATATCATTAGTTTTAGTATTAGCATTAATGTTGTTTAGTTTTGCTGCTTGTTCAAGCAATGAAGCTGCAGCACCAGCACCAGCACCAGCTGAAGAACCAGCACCAGCTGAAGAACCAGCACCAGCTGAAGAACCAGCGCCAGCTGAAGAACCAGCACCAGCTGAAGAACCAGCGCCAGCTGAAGAACCAGCACCAGCTGAAGAACCAGCACCAGCTGATGGAGCTGCAACATTAACTGGAACAGCAAAAGGATTTGGCGGAGACGTTACTGTTACTTTAACAGTAAACGGTGACGACATAACAGCAGTTGAAGCAGTTGGAGCAGATGAGACACCAGGCATGGGATCACTAGCAATTGAACAGTTACCAGCATTAATAATTGAAGCTGATTCTGCAGAAGTTGAAGCAGTTTCAGGTGCTACTATAACAAGCAACGCTATAATTGAAGCTGTTAATGCTGCATTAGCTACAAAATAATTAGATACTATTAACAGCAAAACCCGTCTTTTAAGGCGGGTTTTATGTTATGCTATAATAATGCTTTTGCTAATTTTGTAATTAAATCATTTCCATATTTATAATCGTTAGCAATATAATCCATTGTTTTATCTTCTAAACCTGCTTTAGTTTTAACTATTGATATAGCTGTTTCCAATGTCAAAGCTTTTGCACTTTCCTGATATTCTTCTATAAAAAGCATTGGATCTACCGTTCTCATAAATACACTTCTGTCACAACTGGCTCTATCCCAAAAATTATCATAGGTGCAAATTCTTAGTTCAAGGTGCAAGTGAGGTCCTGTGGTAGTTCCTGTATCACCTGAGTATCCTATTAAATCGCCTGCTTTCACTGTTTTACCTTGTGTGACAACATTGTTTAACAAATGAGCATAAAGTGTGCCGAATTTTCCATGATTCAAAGCTATATAGTAGCCGTATCCTTCGCCGTCATATTTTGCAGCCATGACTGTACCGTCATCTACTGCATACACTGGAGTTTGTAAATTGGCATATAAATCGATTCCATTGTGCCACCAATAATTTATACCATTCACAGTTAAATTTCTAAGACCGTAAGGACTGGTTACAACAATTTTTTCTAAGGGGAGAAATTTGAATTTAACCAACGTCATCATTTTCTTGACGTTTTAATAGGTTTTTATTTTCTATATTTTCAAAGTATTTATCTACAGCTTTGTCCATTTGTGTTTTAGCGTATGCTTCAATTCCATTAAATGTGCTTTGTACTATTTTTTCAATACAGGACTTTGTAAATATGATTCTTAAAGGGCGTGGGATAAAGTTATACAATGTGTCAACTACCCAAGAGAATTTTTGTCCCCCTGCTTTGCTCACGTCTTTATATAATTCTTCTGCTTCGGTTATATATTTAATTGAACTGTTTCTAATTTTTTCGTTAGCTTTTAAATAAGCTGACAAGGCACCAAATATAATTGTTAATAAAGGAATTATAAGTTCCATAATTGACTCTAAGTTAAATTCCATGATATTTTATTTTCACATCCAAAAAATTATTTGTTAGATATTATATTCAAATAATTTTTTTTTGTTATTTAATTCTTTACATTTATCTCGTATGTTGACTTTAATATTTTGTTAAATCCTAAACCGTCATAATCATATGCCATATCAATTATAGTAACGTTCATGTGATTTTTATCATAAAGAAGATCTATATCTTCTCCAACAGTACCATCTTCATTAATAATGCGTATTATTGGCCTCATTATATTTTCAGGATAGTTTTTTACAACTACGGCCAAATTTTTATTACTAAGTTTAACAAATGTTCCTATAGGATATGCGACTATAATTTTTAAAAAACTCTTTAATATTTCATAATCAAAGTGTGTGTCAGCACAGCCCATAATGTATTCTATTACTTCACTCGGGAAAGAAGCCATTCTGTATGATCTATCGGAAGTAAGAGCATCATATACATCGCAAACTGCCAGTACTTTAGCATAATAATGTATGTTATTTCCGGTTAAACCATAAGGGTATCCTGTGCCATCTAACTTTTCATGATGACTTTGTATACCTGCCAATACGTTATAAGGAACAAGGTTTTTTAATTGATTAACAGCCTTTGTAGGGTGCGTCTTCATGATTTCCATTTCTTCGTCTGTAAGTTTGCCTGGCTTGTTAAGTATTTCTACAGGTATAAACATCTTCCCGATGTCGTGAAGAAGTCCGGCTATACCTAAATCATGAAGCATCTGCTCGTTCAATCCCAAAGAAATGCCTGTGGATATGCTCAAAACAGCCACATTAAGGCAATGTTGATATGTATAATTGTCGTAATCTTTAAACTCTATTATATTGTAAGAAAGAACCTCTTTACCTAGAAGTTCTATAATTAATTTGTCTACAATTGTGGAAATTTGTCTGATTGTTGATGAATTTATTTTTCCTGAACTCATTTTAAATTCGTAATAAACATCCTTTATTTTGTTTAATGATTTTGCTGTTAAAGCATCATTAATAAAGGATTCAACATCAATGTCTGCAAAAGCTTCACTTTCAATATATGCACCATCAATATTGTGATGAATAATCTTTTTTATAAAAGTATTATTTAAAACTTGTCCTTTAGTCAGAAGCAATGTGTTGAAATTGCTGTTGTTATATAAATATATGTCTCTTGCTAAAATCATGCCTGGCTTAAGATGTTTATTTGTTATAAATAACATGAAATACTCCAATAATTTAATTTTTTAGATACTATGACAGTATAACATATAATAGTGCAAATTTCTATATTTTTTTGCAAGTATGTTTTAAAATACACATCAAATGTTCATCACTTGTATGATTGTTTTGTGATTTATTAGTTATTGTATAAAAATTAAATAGAATACATTATCTATTATAATAAGTATTCTCTAAATATTCATTTTCAAATTATTATAAATATTGTAACAGGCTCGAGCTTGTTACAAATTGTGTAACTACTTAAATAAGTGTTAAAATTATTTAAATTAATTTAATAAAGTAATTAAAACAGAAGGTTTGTTCTATATATATTAAAGTTATCCACACTTGTGGATAGAATTGTTAACAACTCAATAAGTTGAAAAACTTAAGGCTAATTATTGTCAAGTATTTTTTTTGTAAATTTTTGAAAAAGTTTCTATTGAAATTTCAATGTAACATACTCATAAAATTTACACAGCTTATACACTATTGTGGACAACTTATTATTTGCATAAGCAGTATAAATATAAGGTAAAATTATAAATCACATTGTTACATTATTCGACATGCATACAATTTTATGTAATATATAATTCATATGTTTGGGGAAATATGGACGTATAACAAGGACTAATTATTTGCTAAGCAAAAAAACGCAGTCACGATGACTGCGTTTTTTGTGTTGCTGAAATTTTATAATTTAGAGGTAAGGTTATGCTGTATGTTTATAATTCTGGTTCTATTAAACCATAATTGTAATCTTTTCTTTTATAAACAACATTTACTTCTTCAGTATCTGCATTTAAGAAAACGAAGAAATTATGTTTTAGTAAATCCATTTGAAGTATTGCTTCTTCTATATTCATAGGCTTTATTGCAAAGCGCTTTGTTTTCACTACTTTAAATTCTTCTGTATACTCATCATCGAGAGGTTCTATATTTTCGAATTTAATTGATTCATTTATATGTCTTTTATCTTGTAATTTTGTTTTGTATTTTCTAATTTGTTGCTCTAATGATTCCACTGCTTCATCTATAGCATTGTACATGTCATCGGAATACTCTTCTACACGTACTATTCTGCCATTAAAAGGTATAGTCACCTCAACTTTATGTATTTTTTTTTCAACGCTTAAAACTACTTTTGTCTCGATGTCCTGCTGAAAAAACTTGTCTAGCCTCCTTAGTTTTTTAACTGTTGCATCCTTTAATGCATCTGTGAGTTGCATGTTTTTGCCATAAATAGATATCTTCATGCAGTCAACCCCTTTCAAGTTATTTATTATTAATATACTTAAATATTACCCAAATATGAAACAAATAAACACTTTTAAATAAAATATTTAATTTTATTGAGAAATAAAAAAAGATGCTTTCACATCTCAACTATTGACAAACCCTATTCATGTCATCCAAAACACAGTGAAGGATCTCTAAAAAAATTCAAAAGATAAGATTCTTCAACTACGTCTCAGAATGACAAGATCTGAAATTACATTTTGTAATCAAGTTAAGATGCTTTCGCATCTAAATAAATCAGTTTATTTTACTCAACGACATATGCTGCTTTTTTCTTCTTATTATATGTCATCTTCTTTAAGTTTGAAGCATATTCAAATGTTGCAATGTACTTGTCCACGTAGCTCACAATCCATGCTTCTTTTGATTTTGGAATTCCAAAAGGGAACATGTGACCTTTTATAATGTTTTCTTCTTTTTTATTTAAATCAAAATATTTACTTGCATTTTCAAAAGCTATTATGGGATGAATAATAGCATGTTTTATCGAATCAGTTATTATTCTCGGACCAAAACACTTCTTAAACTTATAAAGAAAGAAGTCATGTAGCAATGCTCCTCTTATTGTAGCTTCCCAGTCTAAATTGTGCTTATATGCCATCTGATAAGAGTAAAAAGCAACTTTTACGGAATGCTCATAAACAATTTCATCATGATGCTTAAGATATCTCATTTGCTGATATTTTTCATGTTCGATAATTGGTCTTGCAATTTCCATAAATCTATTATCTAAATATATCATTATACCATCCTTCTAGTAATTTAAATTTGCAGGGGATGCCAAACAGCTAATTGTTTATACCACTAAAATTTAAATTCATAATACCCATACATAATATTACGGAAACCATAAAAATGCAAGTTAAAATTTAATTAAAAATTAAAAATTAAAAATAAAAATTAAAAATAAAAATTAAAAAATAAAAAATAAAAACTTATAGTATAAATATAAAAAGCCGCTGATTGCTCAACGGCGTAGTATTCAAATTTATTAATATATATATGACGCGGGGTTCACTACTGATCCGTATTTCATTATTTCAAAATGTAAATGCGGTCCTGTAGAAACTCCTGTGGAGCCAACTGCTGCAATTATCTGTCCCTGATATACTTTATCGCCTGCTGACACGTACATATCGCTGCAATGCGCATATCTTGATGAGTATCCGCCTCCATGATTTATAAGAATTGAATAACCGTAAGATCCATCCCATCCGGCTGATATAACTGTGCCGCCGTCGGTTGCTTTAATTGATGAACCTGTAGCTTTAGCTAAATCAATTCCTCTGTGGAAACCTCCGCTTCTAGATCCAAATCTTGATGATATCATTGCTCCTGGAAGAGGATTGATAAAAGTTCCTGTACCTATTCTTGGTGGTGGATCTTGAGTACCTGTTGTTACAATTTTTGTTGTAGGTTCTGATATTACTGATTCTGATATAGTTTCTTTTGCAATTTGAATTCCGTTTTGCTCTGTAATAATAGCTTCTATTTCTGATATACCATATTTTCCTGAACGTTCGACAACTTCTTCGTCGTTGTACATATATGAAACGTATTGATATTCCGTTTCAAAAGGCATTTTTTCTTCCTGTGTTACTTTTCTTTTAACCTGTACGTTTATAAATGGTTTTGGAACTACTAAATTTAATTCTTCACCAATTTGTATATTTTCTGAGTCCGATGAAGGGTTTGCTGATATTAATTCATCTAATGACATATTGAAATATTCTGCAATAGTCCAATATGTGTCTCCTTCTTCAACTACGTATTTTTGTTCTTCATCTGTACCCTTAATTATGTAATTTGCTAATTCTTCAGCTGCTTGAATGTCCGTATTGGAAGCTTTAATTTGACTGATTTCTACTTTTTCCTTAGTATTAACTTCTATTACGGATTCTTTATCATAATTTTGAGTGAAGTAATTTTTAACTTTTTCAACAACATTTTTAGCTTCTAATTCTGAATTTACTACACCAACTTGGTTTCCATCAACTTTGATTGCATCAGCTAATATGGAATAGCTTGCATTTTCTGCAAGTATGTTGTAAAGTTCTTCGCCGGATATAATTTCTTTATCTTTTGCTTTTGAAGGTTCTATTTGAAAATTATTTTCAATTGATAAATCGTGTTGGTGTTTTTCTTCCAAGTCATATTCTAATTCTTCAAGAGCAGTGTCTAATTGTTCAAGGTCTCTGATTTTGCAAAGTTCCTTGCCATCTGCTAATATTGAAAAACTGTCAGTTGAAAACACATTATTCTCGTGAGAATCCAAATAGTCTAAAGAGTAAGATCCGCTTAATATTAATGTAGTTGCACATGCAAGGGCTATTGCGCCTTTGATTTGTTTATTCAATAAGAATGGGATAATTTGTTTTTCTTGTCCTTCTTCAGGGAGTTTTTTAAAAATTTTATCGGCTTTATTAAGAGTTAAGTTCTTTATGAATGTTAAATTTAGTTTTTTCATAGTATACTTCCTAGTCTTTTTTTGTGATATTACAGTACTAAGAAAAAATAGTATTTTTCTTTTAATTTAAAAAATGATATAATAAAACATACTTCATAGTATCGTGATTTAATTAATCATCTTATAATATTATAGTATTAAACATGCTATGTTGTCAACCAGATATCTAGAAAATGTTTTCACAAAAACATAATAAGATTATTACGAATATATTACAATCATATTACAACATATTATTGCCAAAGAGGAGAAAAGTATGTATTTTATTCTTCAAGAAATGAAAATAGATTTGGGGGATACCCCTATAGAGAATATCTTTATCAATGATTATATGCCCGGAGCAGATGGAACATATGTTAAAGTCTATCTTTTGGGCTATAAATATGCTAAGGACAAACAACAGAATTTTAACAATGCTACAATTGCAAAGAACTTAAAATTACCACTTTCTGATGTTTTAAATGCGTGGACTTACTGGGAAAAAGAAGGTATAATAATCAAGCATGAAACTGATGACGAATATAATTATATAATTGAATTTGTAAATTTGAAACAGTTCTATATTGACAATGTTTACAAATATATAGCAAAAAGCATACCGGAGAACAACAATTATATAGACAATAATGAACTTGTATCATTCAACAGGGGATCTGACAATAAAAAAATGATGGAAGAAATTGAAGAAATGTTTGGTAGGCCATTAAAAATTAATGAAAAACAAAAGATAGTAACATGGCTAAACACTTATAAAATGAAGACAGATATTATGACACAAGCTTTCAGTTACTGCATAAACAATAAAAAAGTTAAGAAGTTTAATTATATCGAATCAGTAGTTTCTGCATGGCATGATGAGGGTGTTAACGATATTGATACTATGGTTGAGTATTTGGAAAAACGAAATGATAGATTTTCTATGTATTCAAGAATAAGCAAATCTCTTGGCTTTATAAGAACATTGACTGAAGCTGAAATGAAGACTATTGACAGGTGGTTTGACGAATGGGGTTTCTCTTTGGAGATGATTTTAAGGTGTTTGGAAAATTCAACAAAAATCAATAATCCAAATATAAATTATTTTGATAAAATATTAAGCGAATGGTATAAAAATGGATTTAAGACAATAGAAGATCTTAAAAATGATAAAAAACCTGAAGTAAAAATGAAACCATCGAAGGAAACAGCAAAGACTAAAAACAAATTTCATAATTTTATTCAAAGTGAAGATTATTCAGGGGAAGATATAGAAAACATTGCTAGAAAAAGGTTTGAAAATAAGCTCAATAAATTAGGTCTTAAAGTACCGGAAGAAGGAGACGGGAGTGATGAATAAACAAATAATTGAAAACATTATGACTGAATATAACAGAAAAAGACTTAAAGCAGCTCATGAATCTGATTTGAAAAAAGAAAAACTCTATGATAAAATTCCCCGTCTGGAGGAAATTGAAAAACAAATTAAACTTTTAAGCATAAGTTTGTCAAGGCTTTTTTTGTCTAATCCGGTAAATTTACAGGAACAGATTTTGAATATAAAGGAAGAAATTGAATATTTAAAAAAACAAAGGAAAGAAATATATGAACAATACAATATTGCTGACAATTATCTTGAGATAGAATATGAATGCGATAAATGCAATGACACAGGATATACTCCTGACGGTAAAAAATGCAGCTGTTTTAACAGACAAATTATTAATAATTTATATACCATGTCTAATATGGTTCATATGCTGAAGAAAGAAAATTTTGATTTTTTTGATATAAGTGTATTCAGCAATGAAATTTATAAAAGTGAAAAGCTAACACCAAAGCAGAATATGTATTATATTTTAGAAATATGTGAAGATTTTTGCTGTAATTTTCATGAAACAAATATGAATTTGCTATTTTACGGAGGAACAGGTCTTGGTAAAACATTCATGTGCAATTGTATTGCAAACTCTTTGATAAACATGGAAATTTCAGTGCTATATCAAACTGCATTTTCTTTGTTTGAAATTATAGAAACACACAAGTTCAACAAACAAAATGAAACTGAGGAAAACAAAATTAATTACAATATGATTTTTGAATGCGATTTATTAATAATTGATGACCTTGGCACTGAGGTCAGCAATTCATTTACCAATGCAGAGCTTTTCAATATTATTAACGAAAGACTGATAACTGAAAAGAAGGTAATAATATCAACTAATTTGTCATTTGAGCAGTTGAGAGAAACATATTCTGACAGGATAATGTCCAGAGTAATTAATAATTTTGCACCACTTAAATTTTACGGTAAAGATTTAAGGTATAAAAGCAAGTAAGAAAAGGAGCGAACATGAAATACAATTTAATATTCGGACACAAAACACCTGACACAGACAGTGTTTGTGCAGCAATAGCGCTGTCGGAGCTTAAAAATATAATTAATGAACCATCTAAGCCATATATTCTTGGTAATTTAAACAAGGAAACTGAATTTGTATTGAATTATTTTAATGTTACAGTTCCAGAAAAATTAAACAATGTGAAAATTCAAATCAAAGATTTGAATTATGAGAAAATAAGGCCGTTTATGAAACATCAATCGGTTCATTTTGCATATTTCAATATGAATGAAAACAAATTGAGAACATTGCCCATAGTTGATGAAGAAGGCAATTTGTCCGGTATTATTACTATGAAAGATATTGCAATGAGTTTAATCAATACAGACCAAAAACACTTGCACACTTCTTACGACAATATAATTGAAACTTTACTTGGAAAAAATCTTTTGAAATTTGATGAAATAATAGATGGTGATATAATCGTAGCATCTTTTGAAGAAAATACTTTAAGAAGTTCTGATATAATCAGTAAAAATTCAATTGTAATAGTTGGGGACAGATATGATGTAATCAAGTATTCAATTGAAATAGGAGTAAAGTTAATAATTGTAACTGGCGATTTGCAGGTTTCATCTGATTTAATTGATATGGCAACTAAAAATAAAGTAAACTTAATTAGTACCGGTTATCACACCTATTATACTGCAAAAAACATTTCTCTTTCAAAATATGTTGAAGATATCATGAAAAGTCAAGACATCATGATGTTTTTTGAGGAAGATTATTTAAATGAATGCAAGGAAGATATTGAACAGTCAAGGCATTCAAAGTTTCCTGTAATATCAAAGGATAAAAAATATCTGGGGCTTTTGAGCAGAAATCATTTAATTAATCCTAAAAGAAAAAGAGTTATACTTGTTGACCACAATGAAATGAATCAAAGTGCAGAAGGCCTTGAGGAAGCAGAAATTCTCGAAGTAATCGATCATCATAAAATAGGTGATATTAGAACTATAATTCCAATAAGCTTCAGAAACAGTCCTGTTGGCAGTTCTAATACAATAATTTATCACATGTACAAAGAAAACAATGTGGAAATAAAAAAAGATATAGCCGGTCTCATGTTATCCGGGATAATATCAGATACATTGTTGTTCAAGTCACCTACAACAACAGAAAGAGATAAAGATGCTGCAGATAATCTTTTGAAAATTGTGGATATTGATTTATATAAATATGCAATGGAAATGTTCAAAGCCGGTACATCTCTTGAAGGAAAAACAATGGAAGAAATTATATACCAGGATTTTAAAAGGTTTAACTTGGAATATAAAAATGTTGGTATTTCTCAGGTATTTACACTGGATATAAATCAAATCATGAGCAAAAAAGAAGAATACATAAAGCTCATAGATAATATTACAGAAAATATGGATTATTTTATATTGATTATGGCTGTCACAGATATTGTAAATGAAGGTTCGTATATATTTTACACATCAAGCAAGGAAAGGCTTGTTAAAGGAATATTTGAGGAAGAAGATGTATTCCAGGGAATTTATGTTGATAAATGTGTTTCAAGGAAAAAACAAATTGTTCCGAAAATAATAAGTGCTTTGAAATTAATTCGACAATAAACAAAGCCCAAGCGTTGTGTTGCAACGAATGGGCTTTAACAAAATAAAAAAATTAAAAAAGTGTTGACAAGCCATTTGGCTTTGTGTATAATCTAATACAAGTTAAAAAAAGCTTTGACGGAGACAAAAATATCATAAAAATAACTTCAGAGAGCCGATGGATGGTGAGAATCGGTGTTATAAGATATAATAATCACTCCTGAGCTTCTGAGTCGAAGAAACAGTAGACGAAGACGTATTTCTGCGTTATAAGAATAGAGTTCAAAAAACATATAGTTTTTTCGACTTGAATGAGGCGATATTTTTTTATCGTAAAATAGGGTGGTACCACGAAAGACCTTTCGTCCCTATATACATCTAATGTATATAGAGACGAGAGGTTTTTTTGTATGCCCTAACCCCATTTTTCAGAGTGTTTTTTCTGAAAAATGGCGGTAGGTCAACCGCAACGAATTCCAAATTTATGCGACCAAAGGGAGCAAATAAATTTGTGAATGAGACTGAGTATGCCCTAACCAATCGCACCTCAGGTTGAAATTAAAAAAATCAAGGAGGTTATATGTGCAGGACAATTAGTTTTAGAGTATCAAGCGGAATGGATTCAGCAGTAAGAGTGTTGACAACATTAAGGAGAAAGCAATTTGATGTTAAAGGGTTCAGTATGTTGCCATTGGATGCAAATAATTCTCAATTTAAAGTTACACTAGAAGATGAAAATAAACAAAGCTTCGAAAGAGCAATGCTTCAGATGAAAAAAATCATTGATGTTTATGATGTTTACGAACAGTAAATAACTCAATAGTTAAAGTAAGAGATTATCTCAATTTATGTTATCCTGAGCATAGCGAAGGACCTCATCTTTTAACTTTAAATAAAAAGTGCTGAGATTCTTCGTGAAAAACTCAGAATTATACAACAACAAGAAAGTGACTGCCAAATATAGGCATTACTAATAAACCAATAACAAAACAATTTCTTAGGAGGAAATAAAAAATGGGAACAATGTATTATGATAAGGATGCGGATTTAAAAGTATTTGAAGGAAAAACAGTGGCCATTGTTGGTTATGGAAGTCAAGGACATGCTCATGCTCTTAACTTAAAAGAAAGTGGAGTTAATGTTGTTGTAGGTTTACAAGAAACAAGCAAATCAAAAGCAAAAGCTGAGTCACACGGATTGACAGTTAAAACTGTTGCTGAAGCTGTTAAAGAAGCTGACGTCGTAATGGTTTTAGCTCCAGATACAGTACAAAAACAAATTTATGAAGAAAGCATAGCTCCAAATTTAGAAGAAGGAAATGCCCTTGCTTTTGCTCATGGATTCAACATCCACTACCATCAAATAGTACCGCCAAAAAACATAGATGTATTCATGGTTGCTCCAAAAGGACCTGGACATTTAGTTAGAAGACAATACCAGGAAGGCAAAGGCGTACCTGATGTATTTGCAGTTTACCAGGACTACACAGGAAAATGCAAAGATTTAACATTGGCATATGCAAAGGGAATCGGCGGAACAAGAGCCGGGGTAATTGAAACAACATTCAAAGAAGAGACTGAAACAGATTTATTTGGTGAACAAGCTATTCTTTGCGGCGGCGTTACAGAATTGATGAAAGCTGGTTTTGATACGTTGACACAAGCCGGATACCAGCCAGAAATTGCATATTTCGAATGCTTGCATGAAATGAAACTTATAGTTGATTTAATATATGAAGGCGGATTTGAAAATATGAGATATTCAGTAAGTGACACTGCAGAATACGGAGATTATATAACAGGAACAAAAATTGTTACTGAAGATACCCGTAAAACAATGAAAAAAGTTCTTTCAGATATCCAGGACGGAACATTTGCATATGACTGGATTTCAGAAAACAAAGCTGGAAAACCTAGGTTCCTTGCAATGAAAAATATGGAATTGAATCATCCAATAATCGAAACAGGTAAAAAATTAAGATCAATGATGTCATGGATAAACAAACCTGCTGAAGGGCAAGAATAATAGATAGTGTAAAGTAGCTTATGAAAAACAAGGTCAAAAAAATTAGGTATATATGAACCTAGAAAATCGCAAAAATATAGTTCAAGGATAATCGTCGC
>NZ_JAWQJF010000068.1:0-9651 GCF_033447055.1 Sedimentibacter sp. | reverse complement strand
TGAGGCATTGAAAATGGATTGTGAGTAAATCCAACATTTCCTGTGTTTTCATCAATTTCATACATTGGGAAATCTACAATGAAACACATTTCAAATTTGTTTTCATCTATTAAGTTAAGTCTGTTAGCCAATTCTGTTCTTAATTGACCCGCCAATTTTGGAGCATAGTCTTTGTCATCTGCAATAAAGAACAAAACGCACCCTGGTTTTAAATCAGCAAGTTCTGCAATTTCTTTCTTATCTTCTTCAGAAAGGAATTTGTCAATAGGGCCATGATACTTCATTTCATCATCAACCTTTATATATCCAAGTCCTTTCATGCCAATTTTCAATGCATAGTCAAGCATGTTTTCAAAAAAGCTTTTAGGCTGGGATGAGCAATTTGGTACGTTTATGGCTCTCACTGTCTTTTTTCTGAAAGGTGCAAATTCTGTTTCTAAAAACATATGGCTTATATCAATTATTTCCAGAGGGTTTCTCAAATCCGGCTTATCACTTCCGTATTTAAGCATTGATTCCTTGTATGGTATCCTTGCAAAAGGAGGCTTTGAAACACTTTTATCTGAGAACTTAACAAATGTTTCATAAAGAACTTCTTCTGCTACAGCTAATACATCTTCTTGTGTTGCAAAAGACATTTCAAAGTCAAGCTGATAAAACTCTCCAGGAGAACGGTCTGCTCTTGCATCCTCATCTCTGAAGCATGGAGCTATTTGAAAATATTTATCAAAACCTGACACCATTAAAAGCTGCTTAAACATTTGCGGAGCCTGAGGAAGTGCATAAAATTTTCCCGGATGTTTTCTGCTTGGTATAATGTAATCTCTTGCACCTTCTGGTGAAGATGATGTTAATATTGGAGTTTGAATTTCTAAAAAACCTAAATCTGTCATTTTGCTTCTTAAATATGAAATTATTTTGGAACGAATAATAATATTTTTTTGAACTTCTTTATTTCTTAAATCAAGGAATCTGTATTTCAGTCTCAAATCTTCCTTAGTATCCTTTGATGTTGCTATTTCAAAAGGAAGTGAATATCTTGTTTTTCCGAGAACCGTAAATGTTGAAGCTTCAATTTCAACAGTTCCTGTTTCAAGCTTTTCATTTATAGTATCTGCATCTCTTTTTATTACAGTGCCTGAAACGCATATAGTACTTTCCTTAGTAACTCCTTCTAACAAGCTTTCATCTTCAACAACTACTTGAACAACACCATATTGATCCCTTAAATCAACAAATTTTACTCCTCCGTGGTCTCTTACATTTTCAAACCAACCTGAAACTCTTACTTCTTTACCTATATGGCTTTCTCTAATTTCTCCGCAAGTATGTGTGCGGTATTCATTGCTTTTAATCATAATTAGTTATTCCTTTCAAAATATATTTTTACATATCACAGTCTCAATCACAAATTTATTTGTTCGCTGTCGCTCACATGAATTTGGATTTCGTTGCGGTTGACCTACCGCTATTTTTTCCTCCCTTACGGTCGAAAAAATAGGGTTAGGGCATACAAAAAACTCCTCAATCCCGAAAGGGACGAAGGAGTTAAAATTCGCGGTACCACCCTAATTAGCATATTACTATGCTCACTCTAAAAACACAATCATGTTCTTGCCCATTTATCGCCGGGATGCGTTTGAGCCTACTTTTGCAAATGCAATTTGGGTCAAAAGCTCAAGGATGTTCTTCATTGTAAGATTATTGTAATAGACTTTCACCATCGCTATCTCTCTGTAACTAAATCTTAAACTACTCTTCCTGTCATCGCTAAAGATTTATTTTTTTATTATTATATATGCTTTTGAATAAATGTCAATGCTTTTTTAATAATTTTTAAATATAATTTTAAATATTCGCCCTAACTACAATTACCTATTGTTAGAAAACAATAATTCTTTGTCATCTGCAGATATTTTTATAGTATCCGACTTTTGAACTGTGCCTTTTAGCAGCTCCTCGGACAACCTATCTTCGATTTTTCTTCTTATTTCTCTTTGAAGAGGTCGTGCACCATATACTGGGTCAAATCCTTCCTCCGCCAACAAATCTCTAGCCTTTTCATCTAACTCAATTTTTATGTTAAGCTGTTCAAGCCTTTTTGACAAATTGTCAATCATCAATGATACAATTTGTTTTATATGGTCCTTGTTCAACGAATGAAATACAATTATCTCATCAATACGGTTTAAAAACTCAGGTCTGAATGTCTGTTTCAACTCAGTCATTACATTTTCCTTCATTTTTTCATATTCATCTTTTTCTTCATTTGTAGAATTTGATGCAAAGCCTAATGTTCTTTGCTTTTTAATTGTGCTTGCTCCAACATTGGATGTCATGATTATCACTGTGTTTTTAAAATCTACGGTCCTTCCCTTTGCATCTGTCAAACGTCCATCATCAAGTATTTGAAGCAATATGTTAAAAACATCCGGATGAGCTTTTTCTATTTCATCAAACAAAATAACTGAATATGGTTTTCTTCTGATTTTTTCTGTCAATTGTCCTCCATCATCAAAACCAACATATCCCGGAGGTGAACCCACAAGTTTTGATACAGAATGTTTTTCCATGTATTCTGACATATCAACTCTAATCATGGCATTTTCATCACCAAACATAGATTCAGCCAACGCTTTTGACAACTCTGTTTTTCCAACACCTGTCGGTCCTAAGAATATAAATGAACCTATTGGTTTTTTAGGATCTTTAAGTCCAACCCTTGATCTTCTTATTGCTTTTGATAATGCTTCAACAGCAGGCTCCTGACCTATTACTCTTTTGTGAAGTATATCTTCCATATGTAGTAATCTGTCTGATTCATCACCTTGAAGTTTTTTAACAGGTATTCCAGTCCATTGAGATACAACTTCAGAAATTTCATCATATCCAATGCTTGAATCTTTTGAGTTTTTTGCAGCCCAAAGTTTCTTCTGCTTATCTAACTGTTCTGTCAAACTTTTTTCTTCATCTCTGAAAGATGCAGCTTTTTCAAATTCTTGATTGTTTATTGCTGCTTTTTTTTCATTCTTAAGTTCTTTAATTTTATCTTCAATTTCCTTTAATCCTTTAGGAACAGTCGATGATTTTAATCTTGTTCTTGATGCAGCTTCATCAATTAAGTCAATTGCTTTGTCTGGTAAAAATCTGTCTGAAATGTACCTGTGTGACAATTTTGCAGCTGCTTCTATAGCTTCATCCGTTATAGATACTTTGTGATGAGCTTCATATTTGTCTCTTAAGCCCTTCAATATTTTTATAGTATCTTCAACACTTGGTTCTTCAACCGTTATAGGCTGAAATCTTCTTTCAAGGGCAGCATCTTTTTCAATGTGTTTTTTATACTCATCCAACGTTGTAGCTCCTATTATTTGAAGCTCTCCCCTTGCTAATGTAGGCTTCAATATATTTGAAGCATCTATAGCTCCTTCTGCAGCTCCTGCACCTATTATTGTGTGAAATTCATCAATGAACAAAATTATATTCCCAGCTGCTTTAATTTCATCAATTGCACTTTTAAGTCTTTCTTCAAATTCTCCCCTGTATTTAGCTCCTGCAACCATGCCAGCCATATCAAGAGTTATAACCCTTTTGTTTTTTAATGTTTCTGGAACATTTCCTTTAATTATTTCTTGTGCCAAGCCTTCTGCTATGGCTGTTTTACCTACTCCAGGCTCTCCAATAAGACATGGGTTGTTTTTTGTTCTTCTGGATAATATTTGAATTACTCTTTCAATTACATCCTCTCTGCCTATAACTGGATCCAGCTTGCCATCCCTTGCTCTTTGATTTAAATCCATTCCATATTTGTCAATAGTTTTTGTGCTTACATTTTCAGGTTGTTGAGGATTTGAGCTAAAATCAGCACTGCTCTCTGTTCCTCCGCTTCCTTGCTTAACAGCTTCAAGAACTTCAAATTTAAGCTCTTTAAGATTTACAACTGATTTAATTATTTGAGCTGCAATACCTTCACCTTCATCAATTAGCCCAAGCAATATATGTTCCGTCCCTACATATGGAACTCCCAGCTGCGAAGAATACTGACGTGCAAGCTCAATTATATACTTGCTTCTTGGACTGATTGAAATATATTCAGGTATACTGTCACCCATACCAACTGTGTTTTTTATTATTTCTCTAATTTTATCAACATTTAATTTATTCCTAAGTATTTTTCCTGCAATGCCTTCTTTTTCAAGCATAAGGCCAAGCAATATATGTTCAGTACCAAGAACACTTTGCTTGAAGTTTTTAACTTCTTCTTGAGCCAACTCAACAGCATTTTTGGCAGAATTATTAAATCCGCTTATCATATTTTCATCTCCTATCTCAATATGCTATTATTCACTTATATCATATAATAATTCATTTCTTATGATTTCAGCCCTTTTCTTATCTCTTTCCTTTGGAGAAAGTTCTTTTCCTGCCACGGAGGAAATATTGTTGGGCTGGATTTTTACCATTAAATTATATAGGTTCTTATCCTCTGATATTTTAATTATGCCCATTTCTTTGCCCAATTTAAGCAGTGATAATAATTTCATTGCTTCTTCAGCAGTCATCTTTCTGGCATTTGTAAGAAGTCCATACGATCTATAAAAATCATCTTCTATTTCATCTAAATTGTTTTTTTTCAGATGTTCCCTTGTTCTTTCTTCTTTTTCCACAATTTGTATAACTATTTGTGAAATTTTATCTATCAACGTTTCTTCCGACGCTCCCAATGTTCCTTGGTTAGAAATTTGGTACAAGTGTCCCATGGACTTTGTGCCTTCTCCATAAACTCCCCTTACTGCTACTCCAAGCTGTGATATTCCATATATAAGTTTATCTATTTGATTTGTAATGGACAATGCGGGTAAATGAAGCATCACTGAAGCTCTCATTCCGGTTCCTATATTTGTAGGACAGGATGTCACAAATCCCAGTTCCTTGTCAAACGCATAATCAACATGTTCTTCTAATATATCATCAATTCTATTGCTTTCATTCCAGCATTCTTTTAAAGACATTCCATTTTCAAGAGTTTGAATTCTAATGTGATCCTCTTCATTCAACATTATGGACACTCTTTGATCAGTGCTTAAAAGTAATGCTGCAGCTTCCTTTTTTTCTGCCAATGCAGGACTTATGAGGTGATTTTCAATCAATACACTCTTCTCGATATCAGACAAATCCTTCATGTATGTCAATTTATAATTTAAATTTTGTTTTTCTACTGCACTCTTTACCTCTGAAATAACTTTGTCCGATTCATCTGCTGTCATTTTTATAGGGAACTTATAATTTTTTAAATTTCTGGCAAGCCTTATTCGGCTGGTTATGACTATATCCTTATTTTCCAAATTATTCATCTCCATCCTGCATATTATTTTCCATTTCGCGGATTTTATCTCTTAACTTAGCTGCTGTTTCATATTCTTCTCGTTCAATTGATTGTTTTAATTCTTCTTTTAATTTTTCAATATCCTTTTGAACTTTATAATTACCACCTGCTCTTTTTGGTATTTTCCCTGTATGTGCAGCATAGCCTTGAATACTCTTTACAACCGGCATAAGTCTTGGTTTAAATGTATCAATGCAATGACTGCAACCAAATTTTCCGGTTTTTTTAAATTCTTCATAGGTCATTCCGCATGTAGAACATCCTTTTGAAGGTAAATAAGTCGTTGTATTAAAGGCATTGTTCAACATGGCTGAAAATAAATTCTCCATTGAAAAACTAGAATTTAATATTGATTGATTTTTCTTCGCACATTCTTCACATAAATGCCTTTCTGTTTTCTTTCCGTTTATAATGTAAGTAACATGCACTTTAGCTTCATTTTTACCGCATTCATCACACAGCATAATTTCCTCCTATTTGACATCAGTCATTTTCAACTGATGATAAAATCATTTCCTTTAAAATGTCAGCTCTCAGTTTATTTCTGTCTTCATAGGAAACAGCGTTAAGAGCTCTGTCGCTTAATGAACTCTGCATAATTTTTTGTTCCCTAGAAGATATTATTTTTCTGTCCTCCAAAGCATGTATTAAATCAAGTGCTTTATTAAATGTTATATTGCTTCCAATACTGTCATTCAATAAACTTTCCAGTTCATCCTTCATTGAAGTTCGAACTTTAAAAATTCTTATACATCCTCCGCCGCCTCTTCTGCTTTCAACTATGTAACCTCTGTCATTGTTAAAACGTGTAGTGAGAACATAGTTTATTTGAGAAGGAGAACAATCAAACTGCTGCGCCAAAATATTCCGCTGTATTTCAATAGTTTTGAAATTGTTTGCTTCCATTAATTCCTTGATAAAGCCTTCAATTATATCGCTTAAATTAGACATTTTCTCACATCCTTGTTGCTGACTTTAACTTTGACTTTCTTTGACCTTTATTTTATTATACTTGAAGATATTATTTTCTCAAATACCGTTTTGTATCAAAAGTGTTTAATTTTAACTATATTTTTGTATTTACTGAATTATATTATTTATTTCTTATACTTTCTTTTATATTCTGTTCTAATATTATTATTTTACACTACGTGGCAAACTTGACCGGAAATGTTTTTTGAATGTTGATAAGAAACTGGAATTAGAAAGGCTGTTTAATTTCATTGTACCTTCAGATAATCTGTCGTAGTAGGATAAAAATAATTAATATAAAAAAGAATAGAATTGAAGTAATTCATTTCTACTCTTTTTCACCCCTTCCTTCTTTATGAATTTTTACACTGACATTTTCACCAGAAAGGGTTATTTTATTCCTACATTTCTAATTTTTTTGTTTAAAGACAAGTATTGAAATTTTAAATTTATAAAGTTTTGGTGCTCTTAATTTTCGTTTAATAGCTTTCTTGTTTTATCAATGGATAAATTGTAGCTTCTCCAGCTGACATCATCATTATATAAGGAATTCATTTCATCTAAATAAATCCTGGCATTAGTTTTAGTAATTATTTCAACGTCACTGCTCAGCAATCTCATTATTTGAGGAGCTGCATCAATAGATAAACTCATTAAATAATTCATATCAATTGTTTCAGTTTGACCGGCAAAATACATGTCTATATTTCTTTTAGCAATAATGTTGTCAATTTGAATAACATTTAAAGTTAAATAATATATGAGGCCTATTGTTGAATATATAGCCAATATATTAAAATTATGTTTTATAATATAAATTAAAGTTGCCGCTAAACCAAGTGCCTCAAATATCAAAAATAAATACACTAAAATTCTTAATCTCGTGAAACCATACTCATTATCATAAAGCATCATCCTATAAAACGATGAAATAAGCATTATTCCGGTTAGTATGCACAAGTAAATCATCATACTCTTTGTTAATTGTGCCCATTTGCATTTTTCAACATATATTTTTTCTTTCAACAAGTACGTAGTCATTAAAATAAGAGCAATATTTAAAACACTTAAAAAAACTAATTCAAAAAAACCTCGTCTTGCATATTCCGAATAATTAAGGCCATAAGGAAGATTACCCTCTGCAAATAAATATTTGAACTGTATACCTATAAATATTGTATACACCAGTAAAATGGAAACCAACAAAATATTAGAAATGATTACATCTCCCTTGAGTTTTTTTGAAAATAAATCACTTAAAGGTTTTATACTATGATTAATTTCCTTTTCAACAAACAAGGAGTATAAATGCCCAAATAAATACAACCCTGCTATGGTACCTATAATAAATTTATAGACATATATAAAATCAAACAAACTTGTAATCCATGAGGACAAAGATACCGAGCTTTCGTAAAATATCATATCTGCTGATGATAGCATCATAATAAGAAATATTACACATGGAATTGATATTAAAACACCTATTATAATTCGACCGGCAAGCAATCTTTTAGATTCGTTTTTACTGTTTGCAGTGCACCATTTAAATGGTACTTTGAAATTAACAAACGGCTTGAAAATATTAACAATAATATGAAAACCGTGTTCTAGATTGAGCTTTTGAAGTGTTAACTTATCATTGAACATTAATATCATAACACTGTACAATATTATTATTACAAAGTAATTTACCCCCCACCACAAATTGCTGCCGCTTATAAAATTATTTAAAGATAATATGAATATGGGCAGCATCACAAGAATGCCTTTTTTATTTTTTACTTCTTCCCTGTTTCTAACGATTAAAAATATTGAAACAACTTGCACTATAATAAATATCGGAATGCTTATCCCTGGTCTTGGAGTTAATATTAAAAATATGTAACTTATTGCTGAAATTAACCCATATAAGGATAATCTTACTTTTATTTTACTATCCATAACTACTCCTTTACATATTCAATTATATCACCTGGCTGGCAATCCAACGCTTTGCAGATTTCTTCCAATGTTGAAAATCTTATTGCCTTCGCTTTATTGTTTTTCAATATAGAAAGATTTGCAGGTGTTATATTTATTTTCTCTGCCAATTCCATAAGTCCTATTTTTCTTTTAGCCATCATCACATCAAGTTGTATTACTATTGACATATAATTACCCCCTACACTGTTAAGTCATTTTCATCTTTGTAAAAAATAGATTGTTTAAACAAATCTTTCAATGTTAAACACAACAGACAAGCCACAACAAATATTGCAATAATAACTGCAGTTGAAATTGTAGGCATTATTAACAGCTTTAAGAAATATATAATTGAAATTGTCAAACAAGCTACTGCTATTTTTCTAAGGCAAATAACATTGGCGGCGATAAAAGGATTTCCGTCTAAAAGTGTCTTAAATATTACTTTTAATTGCCATAAAATATAAACTGAGGAAATGCCTGATAATAACAGCGTAATTATCATGAACCGAGCCAGTTTATTTGCAATACCAAAATATTTGAACAACCATGGCGAAGAAAAAGGCACCATCAAGCAACAAACAATACCAACATAAAATAAAATATCAACACAAATTTTAGTCATATAATGAACAATACTTTTTTTATACATTACGCCCTCCAAATAATAATGTTTGTAATTAAAATTATATCAAAAGTTTTACAAATGTCAATAATTATTTATTGTTTTTCGATAATTTATTATTGATATTACATTTATTTCTATTATAATCTATAAACTAAAAAACGACCCTACATAGCAGATTATTTAATCTTGTGACGCAACACTCCTTTTTGAATATATTAATACATAAAATAGTATAGACTGAAAGGAGTGTTTTAAAATTGTACAATAGGAATATTCCATATTCGAAATATAATAATGTAAACATATCTGAAACCTTGCCTAAAACAGATAGTACAATTCCATTAGGATTTTTAGATGTTAAAGTATTAACTGAAGGTGGAATACCAATAGAAAATGCTGTAGTAACTTTATATATATTGGATAGATTTAAAGGTGAGGCTCCAATTCAAATTGGTTTGACGGATAAAGATGGTAATTCTCCCCGCTTTTCAGTACCAACATCATATAACATAAGTAATATAATAGGACAGGATTTTTATTTTACAACTTACAACTTAAGAATAGATGCTGTAGGATATTATTCAGTACAAACAAACAACATACGCTTTTATCCAGGAATACTTACTGTACTCGCTTATGATTTGATTCCTATACCAATAAAAATTCCTGGAGTAAACCTTGAACAAAGAATTCAACTGCC
>NZ_JAWQJF010000067.1:0-3599 GCF_033447055.1 Sedimentibacter sp. | reverse complement strand
CTTGAGGTTGAATCCACTAAAAGGTATATCAGCAGCAGAACGGTTAAAAACTATTTCACAAGATGAATTAGAAGGTATGCTGATAGAAAATGCTGACGAACCTAATTCCGCAGTAATCTCCCGTGCCATTGTTTCTGAAATAAAAAAGGGAATAGACATATCAACAACAACTCATCTCCAACAAATTATTAAAGAAGCGCTTAAATTTATTCCGGGGAAAAATCGAGATGATGAGATTAAAAAATCCTGTCAACGATGCTTTCAAGCATTACGAATTGATGTAAATAATGAATTTGAAGTGTTATATGAATTTTTGGAAAAGCTTCCTACTACTCTTGCTAAGGGTGGTCGCGTTGCTGTACTTTCATTTCATTCAGGAGAAGATCGTCTGGTTAAAAAATCTTTTCAGCGTTTTTTTCGTGAAGGTATCTATAGTGAAATAGCTCCCGATCCTATTCGTCCATCAGCAGAAGAATGCAATGCCAACCCTCGTGCTCGTTCTGCTAAATTGCGTTGGGCTATAAAATCATAACTTGTAATTTTTGACTAGTTTATACCTTTTGTAACTTATTGAAAATTCATTAAAAAAAAATAATAAAAACACACTTTTGACATAATCTTTTATTATATTATCACTATAGAAAGAATTCAAATTCTTAGGAGGTAATACAGATGAAAAAAATAAAAAATTTAGCATTAGTTGGAGCAATGGTACTCGCAGTTGGTGCAACAACAGTAACAGCATTTGCAGCTTCAAATTATGCCACTCCAGCCGAAATAACTGCAGAATTGACAGGAAGAACTATTGAAGATGTAAGAGCAGAAAGATTAGAAAGCGGAAACACATATGGTAAAATGGCTATTGATGCAGGTAAAACCAATGAATTCAAAAGTCAAATGCTTGAAAACAAAAAAGCTGTTCTAAGAGAAAGGGTAACTGAAGGAAGATTAACACAAGAAGAAGCTGATGAAATACTGGCAGCTTTAGAAGAAAACCAAACTACTTGCGATGAAACCGGATCATCTGAAACAGGCAAGACTCTTGGAGCAGGTTTTGGAGGTATGATGCACAATGGTCAGGGAAAAGGACTTGGTAATGGTCAAAACGGCAACGGTTTTGGAAATAGAGCAGGCCTAAGAGATGGGTCAGGTATTGCAGAATAATTAATTAAGTATTAAAAGCCCGCCAATTAATTCTAAATCCGGAGCATTCCGGAGAAAGATTGTTTGGCGGGTTATTTGTTTTTTTGTAAAAACTATTTTAGCCTATATGTATCGTACCCTTTATAATTTATTGCATCCACATTATCATCTTTTCCCAATCTAATTAACAATTCTTCAATATTTTCGCACACTCTTGACTTTAAAAAACTTTCAACTTCAAATTGATTCATAGGATGGCGCTTAATTATGCTTAAAACAGCCTGATAATCATCCTTTATTTCACTATGAAAACCTTGAGATTCCAATAAATCAATTGAAATACCGCCTAATATATCTGCTGCAGCATTCATTCTCTCGTGACTTACAGCCCTTATATTTAGTTCCGCTGGTGGACGTACAGGTGTATTTATATATAACTTATCATATTTTATTGTTTTTAGCATTTCAACATATCTATTCAAGCTTTTATCATCATCGTTCATATCTTTAATCAACATAATTTCAACCCAAAGCTGTCCTTGATATTTTTTGGAAAAATCCTCTAGTCCCTTGCTAACCTTGGAAAAATCCAAGAAACCATGTGGTCTGTTGATTTTATTGAATGACTCTTTATCATAGGCGTCCATTGTTGGCAGTACTATATCAGCTTTGCTTAATTCCTGCTGCAATTGAAAATCATAAAGAAGAGCACCATTGGTAATTACAGCTACCGGTTTATCCGTCTTTTTCTTAATTTCATCAATAAGCTCCCCCAGTCCAAGATACAGTGTGGGTTCACCCTCTCCAACTATAGTAACAACATCAAAATTTATATCATTTCTTAAAACTTCATTAAATTCTGCCATGATTTCTTCAACTGAAAAAAACATTTGACGAGTATTCGTCATATGATTAGTTCTTCCAAGCTGACAATAGACACAAGAATAATTACATGTTTTCTTAGGAATCGGGCTGATTCCCAAAGATATACCAAGCCTTCTGGATGGAACCGGCCCATATGCGAATTTTGTATCCTTCATAAACACACCGCCTTTATTTAATTTAATGTTAATATAAACATAGCGGTTAAGCTAACCGCCCAACCGCCATTATTAAATATCCTAATAATACTTAGCCAAAACTTTTGCTAATCTCTTTATACCTTCTACAATCTTGTCTTCAGGCATGCATGAATAGTTAACTCTAAAGAAATTCTTATGACCGCCATTAGGGAAAAAAGCATCTCCCGGAACATAAGCAACATTTTCTTTTATACATTCTTCCATGATTTTTCCAGCATCAAGGTCTTCTCTCAATTCAACCCACGCAAAAAGTCCACCATATGGGTTTGTATGTTTAACATCTGCAGGGAAATATTTGTCCATGCATTCAAGCATTAAAGTTCTGCGATTTCCATATATTTCTTTTATTTTCTCAATATGCTCATTTAAATCATACTTCTGCATAAAAGTTGCAGCAATTCTTTGATCAAGAGAACTAGACTGTAAATCAGCTCCTTGTTTAATAATTACATATTTACTGAGTATTTCAGGTGATGCGCAAATCCATCCAAGTCTTAATCCAGGAGCAAAAGTCTTTGAGAAAGTACCAAGGAAAACAACCCAACCTTCTTTATCAAAACTCTTTATCGCAGGGTGAACAGTTCCTTCAAAAATAAGCTCGCCGTATGGATTATCTTCAATTATAGGAATTTTGTACTCAGCTGCTAATTCAGCCATTCTTTTCCTTCTGTCATCAGGCATCGTTTTTCCTGTTGGATTCTGGAAATCAGGGATTGTGTAAATCATTTTAGCATTTGGATTTTCTTTCAATGCATTTTCTAACTCGGACATTATCATGCCGTGTTCATCCATTGACACTTCTACAAACTTCGGTTCGTAAGCCTGAAATGCATTTATTGCACCAAGATAACTAGGGCTTTCACAAATTACAACATCACCCTTGTTAAGAAATAACTTTGCTGAAAACTCAAGGCCCTGCTGTGATCCTGTAGTTACTATAACATCGTCTCCAGTTAGTTTCATGTGTGCTGTTGACATTCTCTGTGTAGCAATTATTTCTCTCAATGGTCTATAACCTTCAGTAGGACCGTACTGCAATGCTGCACGTCCATCTCTATCCATAACCTCTGAGAATATCTCTTTAATTCGCTCAACTGGAAATAACTCAGGTGCTGGTAACCCACCAGCAAAAGAAATAACCTCCGGCATTTCAGTAAGCTTGAGAAGCTCTCTTATAGCAGAAGCTTTTAATCCATTAGCTCTGTCAGAAAAACGTATATCCATAAAACCCTCCTTTAATATATACAGTCAAATAATCACTTCAAAATCTATAATATTATACAATAAATATGTGAAAATGTAAACCTGTTTGTTACAAAGTCTTAGATGAAAAGTGAATTCTTTTTGAATCACCATATTTACGGCAATTATGTT
>NZ_JAWQJF010000066.1:0-4739 GCF_033447055.1 Sedimentibacter sp. | reverse complement strand
TTGACGAAACAATCAGATTGTTTTTTAAAGAAAATAGGTATATACTAAAATTGTGGCTATTTGCATATAAATAATAGATGAGGTATTAATAATGTTAGTATTTAGAAATGTAGCAACAGCTTTTTTAATGAATGGAAATGATTTTTTATTGATGGAAAGAGCTAAAGAAAATGATTTGATGCCAAGTTTCTGGTATGGAGTAGGGGGGCATCTTGAACAGGATGAACTTAATAATCCAAGGGCTGCTTGTTTGCGTGAAATTTACGAAGAAACGGGATTGACTGAAAATTCAATTGAGAATTTACAGTTGAAATATGTACTTTTAAGAAGAAGCAAAAACGAAACAGTAATTAATTACGTTTACTTTGGTCATTCGAAAACAAGAGATGTTGTTGAAAATGATGAGGGTACTTTGCACTGGATAGCAAAAGAAGAAGTTTTAAAATATAGATTTATAGATGCATTAAAACTTGCATTAAAACATTATTTTGAAAACAGCAACAGCCTTGATGAAGTTCTTGTGGGAGTTGTAAGAAGCGATAATAGTTCATCTTCAATGAGTTGGGGCGTTTTGCAAAACATGGATGGCACTACAGTTCTGACATTATAATTTTTTTGATTTTAAAATATTGCATGAATTATTTTAATATGTTATGATTACACATCAGAATTCCTTTAACTAGAAAATATTTTATTTGATAAAATTAAGGAGTTGATAAAATGTTAAACAAATTAAAAAAAAGATGGCAGACTTATGTTGAAACTAATGTTGTACTTAAAGATGTGAGAGATGATATATCAGAATCATGGCGAAGATGCAGGAAATTAGGAGTAGACCATATGGCAGGTAAAGGAACAAAAGTTCCTGATGATGTGCTTGGAGAAAGCATATTAAAGAAAAAAGAACTTATTAATCTTTCCAGACCTATAATGGAAAACGTTTTTGAAATGGTTAAAAACACAAATTACAGCGTTGTTTTAACCGATGAAAAAGGAATAATTATAGACTTAATTATTAACAACGATATAAAGGAAATTCATAACAACTTAAATTTTGTCAATGGATCTCTATGGGATGAAAAAAGTGTGGGCACAAATGCAATCGGAACATGTCTAGCAACAGATAGACCTATACAAGTTATAGGACCTGAACATTATTGTGAGTATCACCACCAATGGACTTGCTCCGCAGCTCCTATTCACAACAGCAAGGGTGAAATAATTGGTTCCTTTGATATTTCCGGGCGGGCAGAAGATGTGCAGGCACATACATACGGTATAGCGGTTTCGAGTGCTAATTGTATTGAGAAACAGCTTATAATTTCTGAATCCTACCATCTTATGGATACTACCTATGATGCAATACTTGATGGCATTATGATTATAGACAACAATCTAAAAGTAGTAAGAATAAATAATAAAATATCTGAACTTTTTCATATGGAGGAAAAGGATATCCTAAAAATTGATATAAGCAAGATATTCAGTGGCATAGATATTGAAAACAATATTTTTATTAATAAAAATAAAATGAATTTTTCAGATATTACTATTTTTGTAGAAAACAAGAAAATCGAGTGCTTTTTGAATATTGTTCCTATTGTAGTAGGAGACGAGGTAACAGGCGCGGTATTGCTTATGAGGGAAGCAAAGCAGGTAAGAAAGGAAGTAAGTAAAATAGCCGGCTTTAATGCGAACTATACTTTCGACAGTATTATTACAACAGATTTAAGAATGAATGAACTTATCAATACTGCTAAAAAAATTTCGAAAACGAATTGTTCAGTCTTAATTGAAGGAGAAAGTGGAACTGGCAAAGAATTGTACGCTCAGTCAATACACAATGAGAGCAACAGAAATAATGGACCATTTATTGCTATTAACTGTTCAGCCATACCTAAAGAACTCTTTGAAAGTGAACTTTTTAGTTATGAAGGTGGTTCTTTTACCGGAGCAGTAAAGGGAGGAAGACCTGGAAAATTTGAACTTGCTAGTGGTGGTACAATTTTCTTGGATGAAATAGGAGAAGTTCCGTTAGAGGTACAGTCAAAACTTTTAAGAGTTCTTGATAACAACAAAATAGTGCGTATTGGCGGTTCCTATGAAAGAGATTTAGATGTAAGAGTTATATCTGCTACAAACAGAAACTTAATAGACGAAGTATCGAAGGGGTCATTTAGGCAGGATTTATATTTTAGACTTAATGTTATCAATTTAAGAATACCTCCATTAAGAAAAAGAAAAGGGGATATAATTGAACTTGCGAGGTACTTTTTAAAAGGTCTTAATGCAGAAAATGATGGTATTAATAAGAAATTCAGTAAAGACTTTGAGGAAATTCTTATGAATCATCAATGGACAGGTAACGTAAGGGAATTAAGAAACATAATTCAAAGAGCATACTATATGTCAGATAAAGAATTAATAAACAGTGTTGGTTTCCCTAAGGGTGATGCAGAAATAAAGGAAGATTTAGAAAAAGTTAGTTGTACATTCAATTTAAAAGATATAGAAAAAGATAATATAGAGCAGGCACTTTTGGCCAATATGGGAAATGCCATGAAAGCAGCTAAAGATTTAAATATCAGCAAAGCAACAATCTACAGAAAAATAAAAATGTATGATATTAATTTAAATAATATTGGAAAAATGGCTTAATGTGTATCAGTCTCATTTGATGTCTCAAGTTGAGACTGATATTTTATTTTCAATTGGATAAATCGGTTAATTTTATATAAAAAATCTCAATATGAGACTTAAGTCTCATGTTGAGATTTTTTTAAGTGCAAATTATGCAGCATAAATATATAAGCAGTACAACATTTATTGAAATTTGAACACTATATTATTATTTGCCATTTTTAATCAACTTGGCACGAAATATGCTTTATATAATTGTGAAAAAATAAAAGTGGAAGGAGAAAAGCGTATGCCTCTAAAATGTGCATTTATTTTCATTGCTCCTAATGCAGATCCAACAGTACATAAAACAGTTATTGATACCGGTGAAGTGATTTTAACAACAGTTGGTGTTAAATCGTATGAAAGTGCGGTAGAAACAGCAAAAAAACTTGCCGATGAAGGAGTGACGGCTTTTGAACTATGCGGAGGTTTTGGGCACAAAGGTACATATTTGATCAGCGAAGCAGTAAAGGGTAAAGGTGTAACAGGAGTTGTTAGATTTGATGTTCATCCTGGACTAGATAATAAAAGCGGTGATGAATTTTTCTAGGAGGTGATGTTTACGAACAGATTTATAATTGAGTTTGGCATTGGAATAGATTTTCATGGACAGGATGTTACAAAAGCCGCAGTTAAAGCTTCAAAGGATGCCATATCAAAAAGCTGTCTCATTGGTCTTAATGAAGTATGCGGGTTTTCTCAAGATAATATTAATGAAAACGTATTTATTGATGTTACCGTTGCTGTCACCAGACCTGAAGATGTAAATACAGATGAAGTGGCAAAATGCTTTCCGGTTGGCAAGGTAACTGTACATGCTGTAAAAGGCGGTTTAAAAACAGAAGGTCTTTATTTCACAAAATTCGGAGATAAAGATGATTCGATTGAAACAGCAATAGCAAGTATTAAAGTAGAAATCAAATAATGATGGGAGGTAGTATTTTGAAAATATCTAATGAGCAATTGAAGAACATGTATTTAACTATGTTAAAAATTCGTAAATTTGAAACAAGAGCAATGGAGAAGTTTGCTGAGGGCAAAATCCCAGGTTTCGTTCACCTGTATATAGGTGAGGAAGCAGTTGCTACTGGAGCTTGTGCTAATTTGAGAAATGATGACTATATTACAAGCACTCACAGAGGTCATGGTCACATTATTGCCAAGGGTGGAGAATTAAATCTCATGATGGCTGAACTTTTTGGCAAAGAAACAGGGTATTGCAAAGGTAAAGGCGGTTCTATGCATATTGCGGATGCCACAAAGGGCATATTAGGAGCGAACGGTATAGTAGGAGCAGGCCAAAATATTGCTGTAGGTTCTGGTCTTTCGATTCAATATAGAGGAACAGATCAAGTTTGCGTATGCTTTTTTGGTGATGCTTCTACAAATCAGAGTACATTCCATGAAGCACTGAATTTGGCAAGTGTTTGGAAACTTCCTGTAATTTTTGTTTGTGAAAATAATGGATACGGTATTTCTGTAAGTCAGGCAAGACATCAAGCTATTACAGATGTTTCTGTCAGAGCTTCAGCATATAATATGCCTGGTGTAACTGTAGATGGAAATGATGTTTTTGCGGTTTATGAAGCTGTTGGTGAAGCAGTATCCAGAGCTAGAAAAGGACAAGGGCCAACATTAATTGAATGTAAGACATACAGGTGGAGAGGGCATTTCGAAGGTGACCCTACAGTATACAGACCTGATGGAGAATTAGAAGCTTGGATAAAAAAAGATCCTATTCCTAGAGTAGAGAAATATTTTAAAGATAACGATATAATGACAGAAGAAGAAATGAAACAGATGAATGCTGATGTTGACAAAATGATTGACGATGCTAATGAATTTGCGGACAAGAGCAATGCGCCGTCCTTGGAATCAGCCCTAGAAGATGTATATTCTGATATAGTTGAGGAGGGAAGAGTAAGATGAGAAAAATGACATATGCTGAAGGTATAAAAGAAGGAATGAGCACTAAAATGCGACAAAATCCTGATGTGTTTCTTTTCGGAGAAGATGTGGGAAAATTTGGCGGATGCTTTGGTGTTTCAGCTGGAATG
>NZ_JAWQJF010000065.1:0-6655 GCF_033447055.1 Sedimentibacter sp. | reverse complement strand
TGAGATGCTTAAATTAGTTGGTGTCAATGAACCTGAGAAAAGAATAAATCAGTATCCACATGAATTTTCAGGTGGAATGAGGCAAAGAGTTATGATAGCAATGGCTCTTGCTTGTGAACCGGATATATTAATAGCTGATGAACCTACAACTGCTTTGGATGTTACAATTCAAGCACAAATACTTGATTTAATGAAAGATTTACAAAAGAAAATGGGTATGGCTATTATTTTGATTACTCATGATTTGGGCGTTGTAGCAGATATGTGTGATGAAATAATTGTTATGTATGCTGGTAAAGTTTCTGAAAGAGGAACAGCTGATGATATTTTCTATAATCCAAAACATGAATATACTAAGGGTTTATTAAAATCTATTCCAAATACTCAAAATGATAAACAGCGTCTTCTTCCAATAGGAGGTAATCCTGTGGATTTGTTAAATATGCCGGATGGGTGTGCTTTTGCCCCAAGATGCGAGAATGCTATGAAGGTTTGTCTTCATAAAGTGCCTGAAGAAATTGTAATTGATGGCAGACATACTTCATGCTGTTGGCAAAATGTAAAGGAAGGATTTGGGGAGGAGAAGCAAAATCATGAATAAAAAAGACAAAGACTATCTTCTTGAAGTCAAGAATTTGAAGCAATATTTTGATATCCCAATGGGAGTATTTAAGAGTAAACCATTAAAAGCGGTTGATGATGTTTCATTTAATATAAAAAAAGGTGAAACCTTAGGTTTGGTAGGAGAATCTGGCTGTGGAAAAACAACAGTTGGAAGGTCTATACTTAATTTATACAAACCTACAGGTGGAGAGATAATATTTGATGGAGAAAAAATCAAAAGTAAGGAATCTATAAAAAGTTTAAGAAAAAATGCACAAATGGTTTTTCAGGATCCATATTCTTCACTTGATCCCAGAATGACAGTCGGTGATATTGTCGGCGAACCATTAGATGTATTAAAGCTTTATAAGACTAAGAAAGAAAGACAAGAAAGAATTAATGAATTGATGAGTATAGTGGGGCTTTCAAGCGAGCATGCCACACGTTATGCTCATGAATTTTCAGGTGGTCAGCGTCAAAGAATCGGTATTGCGAGAGCATTGTCTGTTGAACCAGAGTTTATTGTATGCGATGAGCCTGTATCTGCTCTAGATGTTTCTATTCAAGCACAGATAATCAATACATTTGAAGATTTGCAAAATCAATTAGGTTTGACATATTTATTTATTGCACACGATATTTTGGTTGTAAAACATATTTCTAACAGAATAGCGGTTATGTATTTAGGAAGAATGATGGAACTAGCACCTGCTGACGAATTATACAATCATCCACTGCATCCTTATACTATTTCATTGCTTTCTGCTGTGCCTATACCAGATCCGAAATATGCAAAGGAACACAAGAGAATCTTACTTCAGGGCGATGTGCCAAGTCCGCTTAATATGCCGGCTGGTTGTCCATTCAGAACCAGATGCCCTAGAGCTACAAAAGAATGCGCAGAAGTAAGACCTGAATTGAGAGAAGTTGCTCCAGGCCACATGGTTGCATGTATTCATGTTTAATTTATTAAATTATGATATTAATTTTAAATTAATATAAAACAAAAAAATGGAGGAAAAAAATGAAAAAGATTTTATCATTGGTTTTAGTTGTAGCTATGGCATTCTCTTTATTAGCAGGATGCACAAGCACACCACCAGCAGAAACACCGGCAGAAACACCAGCAGAAACGCCAGCTGCTTCAGATAGTATGGTAGTTAATGTTGGAGCATATCCTGATACTATTGATCCAGCACTTAACAGCGCGGTTGACGGTGCTACCTATATTATTCATGCATTTTCCGGATTAGTAGGTTATCAACAAAAAGAAGATGGAACACTCGAACTTTTTGCAGATGTAGCAAAAGAATTGCCTGTATCAGAACCAACTGCTGATGGAAAAGTTCAATATGTATTTGAATTAAAAGATGGCGTTAAATGGAGTGACGGAACAGATTTAACTGCAAAAGATTTCGTATATGCTTGGAACAGAGCAGCAGATCCAGCAACAGCAGCTGATTATGGCTATATGTTTGAAGTTATAGACGGTTATGCAGAAGTAACAGCAACAGATGATAAAGGCGTTAGAACAAATCCTGATGCAAAACTTAATGTTACAGCATCTGAGGATGGAAAAAAATTAACAGTTGTATTACCGATAGATGTACCATATTTTAATGAATTAGCTGCATTCCCAGCTTATATGCCAGTAAAAGAAGAAATAGTTGCAGGCAATGAAGCTTGGGCTACTGCTGCTGAAACATATGTGGGAAATGGACCTTATAAAGTTGTTGAATTTTCACAAAGTGAACTTGTAATGCAGAAAAATGAATATTTCCATAATGCAGACTCTGTTAAAACTAATGAAATAGTATTTGCATTTAATGATGACGATACTTCTTTATTAGCTAATTATCAAAATGGTTCTTACTTATTCATAGATTCAGTTCCTAATGATGAAATTAAATCATTACAGGAAACTTATCCGGAAGAATTCGTAATAGCTGGACAACTAGGAACATATTATGTATCATTTAACGTAAATGATGCAGCTTTTGCAGCATTTGCTGAAGCAGACAAAGCTAAAATAAGAGCAGCTCTTTCACTTATGATGGACAGAAATTACATAGTTGAAGAGATTGGTCAAGCTGGACAAGTACCTGCAGATGGTTTCGTTCCAATGGGATTAACAGAACCAGATGGTTCTGAATACATTGAACATAACGGAGTTAATGGTGACGGAACTGGTTATTACAGCGTTGATCCAGAAGAATATACAGCTAATACAGAAAAAGCAGTTGCTTTATTAAAAGAAGTTGCTGATTCAACAGGTCTTTATACTGTAGATGAAAGTGGAAAAGTATCAGCTGAATTCCCAACACTTGCTTACTTAACAAATGAAGGAACTGGACATGAAGCTATAGCAGTAAATCTTCAAGCTACATTTGCAGCTTACGGAATTAACATGACAATAGAAAAACAAGAATGGAGAACATTCCTTAATACTCGTAAGAATGGAGATTATTCAATCGCTAGAAATGGTTGGTTAGGAGATTACAATGATCCTATATCATTCTTGGATATGTGGACAACACAAAGCGGTAACAATGATTCTCAATTTGGAAGAGCTGATCATGCAACTTATACAGGTTACTCTTACAAGGGTGAAGAAGGAAAAACTTGGGCAGAATCTTATGACAAGTTAATTGCAGAAGTAAAATCTTCTAAGGTACCAGAAGATAGATTTGCTTTAATGCATGAAGCAGAAACATTGCTTATGTCAACAGGTGCTATTTGTCCATTATATTATTACACAGATATTTTCATGAGCAATCCAGCTCTTGAAGGTGAATTCGCAAGTCCTTTAGGATTTAAGTATTTCATGTTTGCAACAGTTGTTTCTAAATAATAGTACAAATAAAAAAACGTCGGGAATGTTTCTCGGCGTTTTTTTGTCTATACAATCCACAAAGCTTGATATGCAGGCACTTTAAATATTCTGTACATTTTCTAATGTTGGTTGTATAATTGATATCGGAGATGATATTATGAATTATAAAATGCTTGTATTAGATTTAGACGGTACATTGCTTAATGATGAAAAACAAATCAGTGAAAAGAATATACATATACTCAATGAATTGCATAAAATTGGAATAATTATTGTGATTGCTACCGGCAGAAATTATTTTATGGCCAAAGAACTTACAGAAAAAATCAGAACTATTGAACCGGTAATTATGGCTAATAATGGAGCGATAATCAGGCACTCTGAAAATGATGAACTTTTGGAATGCAATTATTTAGATTTTTTAGTTTTTAAAAATATATACAAGCAAGGACTGAAGCATAATCTTGACCCCATTATTCATGTGGATGAATATGCTAACGGTTATGATCTTATTTATGAACGAGAGAATTATGAAGAGGTATATAAGGGGTATATCAGGAAGGATTATCACAGAGCGAAATACAGGGAGTTTGAGATTACTGAAATCAAAAACATCTTATCGGTATGTTATTTAGGTGATTACAATCAGCTGTGTGAATTTAGCAGACATATGAAGCCTCAGAGCAAAGGAAGATTCAATATTATATGCAATCGCAACGTAAGCAATAGAGCTCTTCTTGAATTTTTGCATATTGACGGTTGTAAGTGGACTGCAATAAGAAAGTATGCTGTCGCCAATGGTATAAATACAGATGAGATAATTGCGATTGGTGATGATAGTAATGATATTGAGCTTCTTATGAATTCAGGATTAGGAATAGCCATGAAAAATGGCACTGATGAATGTATTAAAGCTGCAAAATATATTACTGAATATGACAATAATAATTCAGGTGTTTATTATGCACTTTCAGAAGTATTCAAAATTAAATAAAAATATTGACACTTTGTACATATTTCCTCAATTTGCAAAATATAATGTAATAATATTATGCAATAAAAATTAAGGAGGAATTATGAAAATATTATCTGCAATAGCATCGATTCTCATTATCATCGGGGCATTGAACTGGGGTTTGTATGGCATAGCAAAGATTGATATAGTTGAAAATTTCTTTGGTGGCTGGAATAGCAAAATAGGAAGGATTGTTTATATTTTAATTGGGATTGCCGGTTTATATTCTTTGCTTTATGTTATTTTTGCTTGAATTAACAAAAAACATGCCATTTGGCATGTTTTTTACTTTATTTGTATTGCTCTTGTTACTCTTCCCATTATATCACGATTCTGAATATTCTGACTAATCATTTCAGTAGATCCTAAAGCAATATGGGCTAGACCAAATCCTATAATCCCATTGCTGTAGGATTCTGGAAGATTTGTATTTCTTAAAGCAATTCCTGTAGCTGTTACTACTGTTCCAAGTACTGTAGGAATTATTCCTTCTTTAACATGCATTTAATACCTCCTAAATTTATATTTGTTTATTTATTATTTACAGAAAACAAGAAATAATTTTATTAATTTAATGGAAAATAAGAAAAAATTTATGCATAATCTAATTGCTTAATTTGAGATGTTTATTTATAATGAAATATAGAATAAGCTGATAAATATTGAAAATATAAAAAAAGGAAAAAAATGATAAAATTATATAATGAATATTCGAATTATTTAAAAGAAAAATATGGGGAAAAAGTCTATAAGCTTCCTGTTAATATTCCATGCACGTGTCCTAACAGAGATGGTACTATAGGATATGGGGGCTGCACTTTTTGTTCAGAAGTTGGAACAGGTTTTGAAATGCTAAATAATTCTATAAGTGTAAAAGAACAAATTATCAGAAATATGGATTACATATCAAAAAAATACAAAGCCAAAAAATTTATTGCTTATTTTCAAAATTATACAAACACATACTTAAAACTTGAAGAATTTAAAAAATATATATATGAAGCGGTTTTAGAAAATGTGGTAGAAATATCAATTTCTACAAGACCTGACTGCATTTCTGATGAATATCTGGAATTTCTCCATTCAGTTCAAAAGCAATATGAAATTAATATTTCAATTGAACTTGGCCTTCAAACTGTAAACTATCACACGCTCATAGCAATTAATAGGGGACATACTTTGGCTGAATTTATAGATGCGGCCATAAGAATTAAAAAATACAATTTTGAAATATGCACTCATGTTATTTTAAATTTGCCTGGAGATGATTTATTGGATGTAGTGGAAACTGCAAAAATATTATCTGTTTTAAAAATTGATCAAGTGAAAATACATTCATTATATATAATGGAAAATACAATAATGGGAACACTGTATAAGAACAATGAAATTACAGTTATATCGAAAGATGAATATGTAGAGAGAGTTATTGTTTTTCTTGAATATTTGAATAAGGATATTGTGGTTCAAAGGCTGGTTGGAAGAGCTCCAAAGGAAAATTCACTTTTTGTTAACTGGGGAATGAGTTGGTGGAAAATAAAAGATGAAATTTTGGGTAAAATGGAAAAGGAAAAAAGATATCAAGGAAGTAAAAAATTTTTACGTGAAATAAAAAAGATGTAAAAAGTAAAAATATGTAGTGTAAACATTTTCAATATGTGGTACAATATATATGTAATTTACTTTTATCAAATAAAATTTAAATAGGAGTGTGATTATTATGGTTCAATTAGTTTGCGGTCACAGCGGTACTGGAAAAACAATGAGAATGATTGAAATGGCAAACAAAACTATGGATAGTATACAAGGAAAGATGGTTTTCTTGGAAGCTAACAACAGACACATATTTGATTTAGATTATAGGATAAGATATATTAACACTAAAGAATTTGGAATGACAAATGAAGATCAGTTTCAAGGTTTTGTATGTGGTTTAATTGCGACAGATTATGATGTAGAACAAGTTTACATAGATGGATTATATAAGATTGCTCAGGCTGGAATAGATAAGTTAGAAACAGTAATAGAAAGACTTGATTATTTATCGGAAAAATTTAATGTTAATTTTATTATGAGTGTAAATCATGATTTAGAAGATATTCCCGAAGAATTGAAAAATAGAATTTTAAGTTAGAAATATAACCACCGGCATTAATTTGCCGGTGGTATGGTTTTTGTATGGTTTAATTTCCCTTATAGTTAAT
>NZ_JAWQJF010000064.1:0-22891 GCF_033447055.1 Sedimentibacter sp. | reverse complement strand
CACGGGAAAGTATTCCATACATTGTTTGGCTCTAGCATTGTAAGTCCCATCACTAATTGACAACTTTCACAAACGTTTGGATGAATGTATTGATATAATTTTCTTTCATTTGATGTAGCTAGACTTCCTAAATGTTGTGGATTTATATCCTTCATGTCGATTTTTACAGTAGGATATTCTTTATGTGCTGGAGCACTATTCAAATAAAATTTTGCAGGATTATTGCAATCATCGCTCTCAAAACGAACTTCCTTAACTCCCTTACCTACATATAGTCCATCCTTATTATTCATTTCATATTTTACGCCATCCAATGTTACATATCCTTTAGAGCCAATATTAATGATACCAAGCTCTCTTCTTTCTAAAAAGAAGCTTGTTCCCAGTTCCTTCCCCGCAGGTAATTCTAATGGCTCAACCGGAACTGCACTCCCCACAATTATTCTGTCAATATGACTGTAAAGTAACTTTAGTTCTCCATTCTTGAACAAATCATCGATTAAAAAATTATCTCTCAGACCATTCGTATCCAATCCTTTACCTTCCATAGGGCTAACGCCATATCTAACTTCCATGATTATTTTCCTTCCTTTTATATTATTTTTATTTTATTTTTAATTTAACACAGATTTTCTGAACTTCTAGCATGTACCTTTGATCTTGAAACGTATAATATTACACATATTATCATTAGAACATTTGCGATTACGATAGACCCCATACCAGCCAAAATGCCGTAAGCCTCAGACAATGCACCAGTTATTATAGGCATAATTATAGCTCCAATGCCACCTAACATAAGTAAAACTCCCATTGCCATAGGATACAACTTAATTATATTTCCTACCGTAGAAACTGTTGTAGCATAAATGCCTGCCATAGAAAATCCTAATCCCATTATAGCGATAGTTATTATTTTTAAATTGTTTGTAGAAAGTAATAATAAATAAAAGGCAGCTGTTCCAAAGCTAGTTGATAATAAAAGTGTTTTCTTCAATATTCTATCCCCTAAAAATGCACAAATTAATCTTCCAACAAAAATAACCAACCACATCAAAGAAGCAAGCATTTGGGCATATTGTATGGTCATAAAATTTGAATCAATGAAATATTTAACCATCCATCCGTTAATAGCTGCTTCTGCACATAAATAAAAAAACAATATTCCAGTGCTAATCAAAAAATCTTTATTCTTCAAAAACTCATAGGAAATCTTTACTGTTTTGGTCCCTTTCTTTGCGTTTTCTATTTTCATTCCAGAAAATAAAAGTATAGAAATTATACAAAGAAACACAATGAGTACAGCAGCAATTTTCCAACCATGTTCACTAGAAATATTTGTAGATAAAATTACTAGAAATGGGGAAATTAAAGCACCAACCGCAAAAATACTATGTAAAATATTAAGGGCTACTGTGCTACTATTAGATAGCTCATTTACAACTGTATTATTAAAGTTAGAAATACTGCCGCGACTTAATCCTGTAAATAAAAATCCTAAAATCAATAAAACTGGATTACCTGTTAAAATCATGATAGAGAATCCCATAACTACAAAACTACATAAGAATATAATTGATTTTTTTCTACCTAAATATAAAGGTAATACCCCTGCAATAAAACCAGATATTAAGTTGCCTACTTGGTGAGCAGAAATCAATACACCGCTTACTGTATCATTCAATCCATATTCAACGCTAATTAAAGGGAGCAGTGAACCTAAACTCATAGCACATATACCATTAACTGCAAAAACGAAAAAGCAACAATTCAAAATATATCTTTGTTCTTTGTTAAGCTGTGTATAAAACGATTGATTCTTACTTTTCATTTTCATAATTCTCCTAGCAAACACAGTTAACTATTCTAGTCACTATTTTTTATTAATAAAATCCTCTCTATAAGGAGTAAATATATCTAATAGAATACCCTTTTTAGTACATTTACAACCATGTACTAAGTTGGGCAATTTATATAAGGTATCACCCTTCTTAACTGTATTTTTAATTCCATCGATTTCAAACTCAAACTCACCCTCCAAAACATAGGAGAGCTGAGTATGAGGATGACTATGTAATGGTCCCACCGCATCCTTTTCAAAGTGTACTTCAACAGCCATAAGCTGATCTCCGTACGCTAATATCTTTCTCTTTACCCCTTCTGACACCGTTTCAATGTTACAATCTTTTGCAAAAACATAAGGCTCATTCATGATTTACTCTCCTCAGCGTTTTTCTAACTGCACCCTTTTCTGATACTAATTCTGCAAAATATCCTTCAACTTTTTCTCCTAGTCCTGCCTCATAAAGATTTACACCAAAGATATTAGCATTTGATAAAATTGGTTTAAGTTGATCGTGGAATGGTCCCTTATCTCCAAGAGCAATAGCAGTCACATGAGGTACTACTTCTTGAAGAAGTGGGTCTGAGCTTAATTCCATCTTATCTCCATTGTCATCAGTACCCATCAAGTATCTACACCATCCAGCTAACACAAGTGGAATATGCTTTAAATCTGTAGCATTTAAATATTCACTTGCCATATAAGCTTTTATGGTTTCACCAAAACGAATTCCAAGCTTCTGAGATGTATCTGTTGCAATTCTCTGGGGTGTATCAGGCATAAATGGGTTTGGAAACCTTACTTTAAGTACTTCATCAATAAATTTTTTTGGATCAATTATTCCTGGATTAACTACTGCCGGAAATCCTTCTACATACCCAATTTTTTCTACTAAGGTCCTAAGATCAGTATCTTCCATTTCCTTTGAAATTTTATCATAACCTAATAAACAACCAAATATTGCAAGAGAAGTATGAAGAGGATTTAGACAAGTACAAACCTTCATTTTTTCAACCTTATCAACGGTCTCTTTATCTGTGAAAATTATACCACCTTCTTCAAGATTTGGTCTCCCATTAGGAAAGATATCCTCTATTATTAAGTACTCTGATTCTTCTGAATTTACAAATGGAGATACATAGCTATTTTTTGATGTTATTACATCCTCTACATCTTCAAAACCAACATCTTTTAGCATTTTCCTTACACTTGGATCAGGTCGTGGTGTTATCTTATCAATCATAGACCATGGAAAAGATACTAATTCTGAATCATTAACATAGTCTAGAAAACTTTCATCAACTAAAGCCTTTTCTTCCCATCTTTTAGCAAATTCACTAACTGCCTCATAAAGCTTTGTTCCATTATGAGACATATTATCCATACTAACAAGAGCTATTGGTAGTCTACCATGCACATACCTTTCATAAACAAGAGATGTTATTTGACCTATATAACTCACTGTATTTTGGGGCCCACTTTCAAAATCCTCTACTACATCAGATAAGTATTCACCTTTACCATTCTTTAACTTATATCCCTTTTCAGTGATAGTAAAACTTACCATTTGCAAACTAGGGTTTGCAAAGATTTCTTTTAATCTACTCCAACTTATATCATTTTTTTCATCTAAAATCAGCGATTCCGTAATACTTGCAATGACCGTCTTCTCTATGGTTCCATCAACTTTCAAGGTAACAAGGACTGTCAGATTATCATGGCTTTGATATATTGTTTCTATGCTTTCTCCACCAACGACAACAATACCCTTGTCACTTTTACCTTTGTTTAAAATATTTTGTTGAACATTAGCCATAAATGCTCTAAAAATATTACCTGCACCAAAATGAATCCAATTAGGAGCTGTCTTTGTATTTTCCTTTACCTGTTCGATGTTAAATTCCGGAAGATTAAATTCCGCTCTTTTCCAAACATCCTTATCCTTTAAAGCATTTAAATTTAACTTCATTTCAAATACCTCCCATATGATTGCTATTTATTTGACTTTTCGATTGCTTCCCATAAACCATTCAAGTAGGTTGCACCTAAAGCCCTGTCATATAGTCCATATCCAGGCATCGCCTTTTCGTCCCAAATCATCCTTCCATGATCAGGTCTGATAGGTCCGTCCATACCAATATCATAAAATGCTTTCATAATTTCATACATATCCAGAGAACCATCTGAAGATAAATGAGCTGCTTCATCAAACTTACCCGGTGCTAAATGAATTAAGTTTCTTACATGACCAAAATGTATTCTTCCCTTGAAGCTTCTTATCATATCTGGTATATCATTCTCAGGGTTTGAGCCTAATGAACCAGTACATAATGTAAGACCATTATTAATTACAGGAATTTCATCTAATAATCTTTGAATATTTTCCTTATTATTTATAATTCTTGGTAGATTAAATACAGACCATGCTGGATCATCCATATGAATGGCCATCTTGATTCCATATTTTTCGCAGGTTGGCATAATCGCATTCAAAAAATATACAAGGTTTTGGAATAACTCTTCTTCATCTACCTTTTTATACATTTCAAATAATTCTTTTACCCTTGAAAGTCTGTCTGGTTCCCATCCAGGCATAATAAATCCACCAGAATTGGCATCCATTTCTTCAAACATTTTAGCTGGATCAATCTTATCGATAATCTCTTGATTATACGAAAGAACAGTAGAGCCATCAGGTCTTTCTTTTGCAAGTTCAGTTCTGGTCCAATCAAATACAGGCATGAAATTATAGCATACTAAATCTATACCTTCTTTACCGAGATTCTCAAGAGTTTCAATGTAATTGTTGATATATTGTTCCCTTGCAGGAAGACCAATTTTAATATCATCATGTATATTTACACTCTCTATGCCACTCACTTCAAGTCCTTCAGCTTCAACTTCTTCCTTCATTGCTCTGATTGTTTCTCTCGTCCATACCTCTCCAGGCTTTGTATCATAAAGAGTTGTAATAACACCTACACAGCCAGGAATCTGTCTTATTTGCTTCAAGGTTACGGTATCATATTTACTTCCGAACCATCTTAATGTCATTTTCATCCTCGTCATCACCCCATAGTTTTATTGAAAATTATAAAACAAAATAGTAAATACATATTCTGTAATACGTATTCATCTTTTGTAACAGATATCTGAATTTATTTTTTCACTTGTGAAACAACGTATTTATAAAAACCCTCTTTTTCTGTTCCTAGCATCTGATTCGTTATCATGAGACCATGTTTAGTAGTTGTAAATATAACAATCATATTCTGTTTTTTTAAAACCCCTTTTATAGTATTCCACTTTAACTCTGAATTTTCATTTTTAGTTTTTATATAAATTCCATTATCATCAAAGCCAATTTCCATATCATGTGGAACTGTTGCTATATGCCTTTTGGCTCTCATATAAACTGCCACAGGTTGAATAACCGTAAATAAACTAACCGCGATGATTAAAAGTATTTTTATAAATATATTTACTTCTCCCCAAAACTTTGCTGTCAAAAGTACCATTGCAACAGTAAATATAATATTAAATACACCTACCATTGAACCATAAACACCATAAATAGATAACTTCCAGAGGTCAAAAGCCTTTGTTTCATAAATAAATTTATATTTCATATCTTTGTTTACCTAAATAGCGATGGAAGCCATAAACTAATTCCTGGAATAAAGGTAATAAGTATAAGTGTAATAATCATACATATATAAAATGGCATTGTGGCTTTTACAACGCGCTCCATCGGTACTTTTGAAACTGCAGAACCAATAAATAGAACAGCCCCAACAGGTGGTGTTAAAAGACCTATACCACAGTTCAAGATTACCATAATACCAAACTGAATAGGATCAATTCCAATAGAAGTTGCGATAGGTAGCAATATTGGGGTAGCTATCAATATAATTGGAGCCATGTCCATAATGCATCCAAGAACTAAAAGGATAAGGTTTAAAAGCAATGCTAAGACAATCGGATTATCCGAAATGTTAATAATTGCATTTGCTGCTAACTGCGGAACATGCAAGCGAGTCAGTAAATATCCAAAAATACTTGAAGTTGCAATCAAAATTAGAACGATAGAAAGTGTATCCACACAACTTTCCATAGCTCTCCAAACACCCTTCCAATTAAGACCTTTATAAATAAACACACTAACAATCAAACTGTAAATAACCGCAATAGCTGCTGATTCTGTAGCTGTAAAAACACCGCCAACAACACCTACTACAACTATTAAAACCGATGCAAGCGCCCAAAAGGAAGTACCCAACTGTCTTATAAAATACATCATATTGAATTTGTTACCTTTTGGATAGTTTCTTTTAACAGAAATGATATAAGAGCCTACCATTAATGAAACCGCTAGTAATGCACCAGGTAAATATCCTGCTAAGAAAAGACTCCCTATCGAACACCACCTGCAGTAGTCGCATAAATAACCATGTTATGACTTGGTGGAACTAAAAGCCCTTCACAGGATGAAGTAACAGTAACTGCCGTTGAAAAGTCATCATCGTAGCCTTGCTCTACCATCATAGGAATTAGAATACTACCAAGAGATGCAGTATCTGCAGCTGCCGAACCGGAAATACCTCCAAAGAAATACGATGCAACTATGTTTACCATCGCCAACCCTCCTCGCATCCAGCCGACACAAGCATTCGCCAGCGCAATTAGTTTTTCAGAGATACCACCAGATCCCATGAGAACACCCATTGTGATAAAGAAAGGCACTGCCATAAGACTGAAAGAACTAATCCCCTTTACCATCTGCTGAACAATGGTAGTAAGTGGTAGTCCTTGGTATAATAAAGTGAACAAAGATGAAAGAGCTACTGCATAAGCAATAGGAAATCTTAAAAATACCATTATGAAAAAACTACAAAGCAAAATTAATATTGCTATACTTTCAGTACTCATCATATATCCTCCTCTATTACAAAAAATCTTTTCAAATGATTATATATAGCCTCTATTTCGAAAATAACCATAGCTATACCTGCCAACGGGACCGGAAAATACATCCAAAATCTAGAAAGGCTTGGCATGCTTACATAAGACCCCTTCGAACCAATTTGTATGGAATATTTCCATCCCACTACTATCATTACCACAGCAAGTGCTAAAACAGCAACATCTGCAATAATATCCAAAGTAATTATAATTTTTTTAGGCAAATATCTATCAAATGCTGTCATACGAATATGTGCATTCCTTCTAATAGCTAAAGCCGCAGAAAGAACTGCCATATATGCCATACAAGTTAAAACTATTTCCTCACTCCAGGAAGGATCTGGAACGAAAGGAATATATCTACCAGCAACAGCCATAGTAGTAATAAGAATATCTACTATTAATAATAACTTACATAAGAGTAGTACCACCTTATAAACTACATCATATGCCGGTTTGATTCTGTCAATTGTATTAAAAATTCTTGGCATACATTACCTCCCTAATAAATTGGACACAAAGGCTGCATTCGCCTTTGTGCCCTTTAAAATGATATTTTTAATACTATTAATTTTATTTCATGTCAACAATTTGTTGATAAAGTTCCTTATTGTTTGCTGTCGAAGATTCAATTACACCTTTAACAGCTTCCTGCCAAGGAGTGATATCCTCAACTTCTACAACATTTATACCATCTGCTTTTAACTCTTCAAGTACTTTGTTTTCAGCTTCTTCAGAAATTTGTCTATTAAATTCTGATGCAAGTTTACCAGCTTCTACAAGAACATTTTGTTGTTCTTCAGTAAGTTTATCCCAAGCTTCATCTGTAATTATTACTTGAATTGCGCCAAGTGTATGTCCATCAAGAATTAAGTTTGGAGCAACCTCTTGGAATCCATTGGATTTGTAATTAGCAATAGGCTGTTCAGCACCATCAACTACACCTGTTTGAAGTGCAGAATAAAGTTCGCCGAAAGATACAACTGTAGGTGAAGCACCAATTCCTTCTACCATACCATTCATAACAGGGTCATTTGAAACTCTAAGTTTCATACCTTTTAAATCTTCTATATCACTAATTGGGTCAACCGTAAAGAAATGACGGAAGCCTTCTTCTCCATAGAATAAACCTCTAACACCACTGCCATTTTCTTGTGGTTCCAATAGGAATTCAGGAGCTAAATCAGATGTTGCAAAATTCCAGAAATGCTCTCGACTTACAAATGTGAAAGGAATAGAAAGAAGTTTTGATTTTTCTCCACCATAAGATGTAAGTGCAAATGCCGATATACGTGACATATCAATTGTTCCACCGCCACCAAGCATTGTATCAAGTACATCGTTTTCAGAACCTAAAACACCACTAGCTTGAACATCAATAATAATACTTCCACCTGAAAGTTCTTCAACTTTTTCTTTGTAGAATGTATCCACTTTACCAACAATAGTATCTAATGGATTAACCTCTGCATAAACAAGAGTAACCGCTGGTTCAACAGGTGCCGGTGTTTCAGCTGGTGCCGGTGTTTCAGCTAGTGTTGGTGCTGGCGCTTCAGCTGGTGTTGGTGATTTCAACCCACAACCTGCTAATGTCGCAGCAAATAAAACTAACACAAGGCTTAATACCACTACTTTAAAACCTTTTTTCATTTTTTCACCCTCCAAATTTTTACATAATATTATATTTACATTTTAGAAAGTTCCCAAAACTTATTTTATGTACCTATGTCTAGGAAATTTCTAAATAAATGTCTTCAAAAAATGGTTTTCCTATAAAATATACTACCATACCAGTTGTGATAATGTCAATCACTTTATTAGTTAATTTTTAAAATGGTAGATAAAAATTAACCCTTAAAGTATTGAGGATATTTTTTCTTTAATTCTACCTGTTCAAATTTCAGCTTTGTGATATGCTTACTTATAACATCCTGTGCAGTCTGATCCTCATGATTTCTAATACTTTCTAAAATTTGTTTATGCTGTTCAATAACTATTTTCCAGTTAATATCAGCAATAAAGGAAAGCATACGAACACGCTTGTATTCAGCATTGATATGTTCTATAAAAGACCATGTTCTTTCTTTATTGCAACCAACAAATATTGTTTTATGAAACTTGTCATCCATCATAAGAAACTCATAGAATAATTTCTGCTCTACTAGTCTTTGTTGCTTGTTGATATTATCCTGAAGCACATTTAATAACTCCTCTGGAAAATTTTCTACAGCAATCTTAAGTACTGACTTCTCTAAACTTTCCCTAATAAATCTCGCATCTTCAACAATACTTAAATCAATATAGGAAATATAGGTTCCTCTCTGAGGAAGAGCGTAAAGCAAGCCTTCTTTTGCTAATTTAATAAAAGTTTCTCTGACTGGCGTTCTACTAACATTCAGGATGTCAGAAATCTCCTTTTCACTAACCCGACTGCCCGGAGCCATGTTAAGGTTAATAATATTTCTTTTTATGACTTCATATACATAGTCACCAACTGTTGTACCATTTTTTTGTTTTACTATTTCTAAATCCATGTACTCACATCCCAAACCAATAATTTCATTACTGCCATACTACCATATCAGGTTTCTGTTGTCAATATGGGAGTTGAGTAATATAATTATAATGTTACTCCTGTTTTAAAGATCGCCATTTCTCTAAATTGATTTTTCTCATTATTTACAAGCTTGCCGCTTGCAACTTCAATAATGTAGTTGATAAATTCCTCCAGTACTCTTCCATTGATTTATCTTCTACAAGTACTCCCGCGTTAAAATCTATCCATTTTTTCTTTTTATTATAAATTTCTGAATTTGAAGATATTTTTATGGTTGGAACAAATGTTCCAAAGGGCGTCCCTCTGCCTGTTGTAAATAAAACCATATGGCAACCTGATGCAGCTAAAGCTGTTGAAGCTACTAAATCATTACCGGGAGCACTCAGAAGGTTCAAGCCTTTTTCCCTTATTATCTCTCCATACTTCAACACATCTACAACTTTAGAATGACCTGCTTTCTGTGTGCATCCTAAAGATTTGTCCTCTAACGTAGTAATGCCGCCATTTTTATTTCCAGGAGATGGATTTTCATATACAGGTTGGTTATTGGCCAAAAAATACTCTTTAAATTCATTAATTAAGTGTACTATTTTTCCAAAAACTTCTTCATCCATTGCTCTTTCCATTAATATAGTTTCTGCTCCAAACATTTCAGGAACCTCAGTTAATACGCTTGTTCCTCCCTGAGCAATTAAATAATCAGAAAAATTCCCCAGCAATGGATTTGCTGTAATACCCGAGAGGCCATCAGATCCTCCGCATTTTAACCCGACCTTTAACTCTGAAAAAGGTACTTCTTCGCGAATATCATCTTTCATTGCCTCAAAGATTTCTCCTAAAAGACGAACTCCTTCTCCTACCTCATCTTCCACTTCTTGCGACACTAAAAACTTAACTCTCTTTTCATCTATGGCGCCAAGATGCTCCTTGAATGCTGCTACTTGATTATTTTCACAACCCAGCCCCAGCACCAATGCTCCGCCACAATTAGGATGCTTTACTAAATCGCCCAAAATTTTCTTTGTGTTTTCATGATCTTCCCCTAATTGTGAGCAGCCATAGTTATGATTGTAGACCTCAATATGGTCGATTAAACGTATATCTGCTGTTGTCTTAAAGGTATCTGCAATCTTTTGTCCAATGCCGTTTACACAACCAACTGTAGGAATAATCCATAATTCATTTCTTATGCCAACACTGCCGTTTTCTCTTTTATATCCCATGAAAACCAAGTTATCCTTTATTATATCTCTATCCACTAATTTTTGATTATAAATATATTCAACCTTTCCACTCAATTTTGTCTTTGTATTATGCACGTGTACAAAATCACCGGCTTCGATATCGACAAATGCATATCCTATGGGTAATCCATATTTAATAATGTCTTCACCTTTACAAATTTTTTGAATAGCTATCTTGTGTCCCTTAAAAACATCCGTTTTAACCTGTATGATTCTTTCATCGATTTTTATGTCTTCCCCAGCTTTTAAGTCTGTAAGTGCAACGACCACATTATCTTTATTATGGATCTTTATGAATTTTTTCATAGTGCTCCTTTAACAATAAATTTGAATTTTTATCAGGTTACTGAACATCAAACCCAAAATATCTATTTGCGTTATTATAACAAATATCCCTTGCTATTTCCCCAAGTAAATCCATGTCATTTGGAAGTTCTCCCTTTTCTACCCATTCACCTAACAAATTACATAAGATTCTTCTAAAATATTCATGCCTGGTATAGGATAAAAAGCTTCTTGAGTCCGTGAGCATTCCAACAAATCTGCTTAAAAGCCCCATATTTGATAAGGCAGTAATTTGTCTGATCATGCCATCTTTTTGATCATTAAACCACCAGCCAGATCCAAATTGTATTTTCCCAGGTATTCCTCCTCCTTGGAAAGATCCTATCATTGTGGCAAGGACTTCATTATCTCTCGGATTTACACAATAAAGAATTGTTTTTGGCAACTCATTTGTTGTATCCAATGCATCTAAAAATTTGGCCAAAGCTTCTGAAAAAACATAGTCTCCAATTGTATCAAATCCTGTATCAGGACCAAGATTTCTCATCATCCTGCTGTTGACATTTCGAATTACTCCAATATGAAGTTGCATGGCCCATCCTAACTTGGCATATTCTCTTCCCAGAAATAACAATACATGGGTTTTATATTTTTGTATATCTGATATAGTCAGCTCGTCTTGATTTAATACTTTAATAAATATATTGTTGACTTCTTCATAGTTACTCTTTTCAAATGCAATTGGATCCAAGGCATGGTCAGAAGCTCTGCAGCCCAAAGAATTAAAATATAGCACACGTTCTTTTAATGCCTCCAGCAAAGTATCCAATGTCTCTATTTTTCTTCCGACTATTACTCCTAGATTATTTATCCAAGCTGTAAAACCATCCTTTTCAATATTGATTGCCTTGTCAGGTCTGAATGCAGGCAAGACTTTTACGTCAAAGGTATTATCTTTTGCAATTACTTTATGATATTCCAATGTATCTGTTGGATCATCGGTAGTACAAATCACCTTTACATTTGATCTTTTAATTAATTCTCGTGCTGTAAATTCCTCTTTTTGTAGCAGCTCATTGCACTTCTCCCAGATGCCTTCTGCTGATTCTTTGTTCAACAATGTATCTATGCCAAAAAAACGTTGCAACTCAAGATGGGACCAATGGTATAGCGGATTTCCAATAGTGTATGGAACTGTTTCTGCCCATTTCAAAAACTTGTCCTTATCTTCTGCACCACCAGTGATATACTCTTCATCGATGCCATTGCTTCTCATGGCTTTCCATTTGTAATGATCTCCGCAAAGCCAAATTTCCGTAATATTTCTATAACGCTTATTTTCCGCAATCTCTTTGGGGCTTATGTGACAATGATAATCAATAATTGGCATTTCTTTTGCAAAATCGTGATACAGTTTAATGGCAGTTCCATTGTCCAACAAAAAATTTTCATCCATAAATTTTTTCATCTTTAACACTCCTCGTATAAATTATTGGTTTATTGTTTAATTAGAAAGTTTTTACAGCTTCTTGCATTCCTTTTTCCAATATTACTTCTAAATAATCTGTAACTTGTCGGCAAAGATTGTCTACTCTATTTAAATCCATTTCCCAATTCTTCACATAGCCCAATACTTCCTCAACCAAATTTTCCAGGCCTTGTCTTGTTCCATCATAATTTGCCCATAGTCTCTTAAATAAAGCAATGATATCCTCATCATCCTTCAAATCAATTTGAACACCGTCTCTATCTCCTTTATAGAAGGCAATGAGAGCAGCAAGAGAAAATACTAATCTCTTTGGAAGACTATTATATGTCTTTTGATATTGTAAAATAGACGGCAAAACTCTTGTTTTAAATTTAGACATGGAATTTAGGGATATACTCATTAAATAATGGTTTATAAATGGGTTCTTAAATCTGTCCAGCACATCCTGAGCGAAGTCTTTTAGCTCTTTCTCTGATAGTTTCAATGTCGGAATAATTTCAGTATAGATTGTATCCTGAATAAACTTTCCAATGACTGTATCTTCCACTGCTTCCTTTACAGTATCCTTTCCATATAGATAAGAAACAGGTACCATAGATGTATGAGCTCCATTTAATATCCTTACTTTTCTTGTCCTATAGGGGGTAAGATCATCGACAAACAATACATTCAGCCCTGCTTTATCAGCTGGAAATTCCTCCTTCACCCATTGTGGTCCTTCAATAACCCATAAATGGAATTGTTCCCCTTCAACCAACAGCCTATCTTCATACCCTAATTCCTTAGTGATTTTTTCTATTTTATTTCTTGGGTACCCAGGCACGATTCTATCAACCAAAGTATTACAGAATGTATTGGCTTCATTAATCCACTCTGTAAATCCTTTTCCTAAATTCCATAATCTCGCTAATTTCAGAATAATTTCTTTAAGCTTTTCACCATTCTTGTCTATTAGTTCGCAAGGAAGGAAAATGAATCCAGACTTTTTATTTCCGTTAAAAATTTGGTATCTATGATATAAAAATGCTGTTAACTTGCCTGGAAAGCTGCTTTGTGGTCTATCCTCAAGCCTATCCTTCTCTTCATAAACAATTCCGGCTTCTGTTGTATTAGAAGTAATAAATTTTAATTCGGGGTTTTCTGCTACTTTCAAAAACTCATCATAGTCGCTATAGGTATTTATTCCTCTGCTTATTGAATTTATAATTGAATGCTCACTAATAGCTTCTCCGTTTTTAATTCCATTTAAGTATAAAGTGAATAATCCATTCTGTTCATTTAATATCTTTATGCTATCATTATTTCTTGGTTGTATAACAACTACACTTCCGTTGAAATTTTCCGTCTTATTCATTTCATCGATTATCCAGTCAACAAAGGAACGTATAAAATTACCTTCACCAAATTGTAACACTTTTTCCGGATAATATTTCTTTTTATAGCATTCATCAATTTTATTCACGTGTTGCTTCCTCCTTTAATTTTATTTGCTATTGCACTATAACGCTAAATTTGCCAATTATTATTTCCAGGTATCCATAACAATTATAATTCTAAATTTAATCTTTTACAAGGAAATAGTTTGGCTGACAAAAATCTGATACCTATATATCAATAATAGCGTATTTTTGCAATCCTCGTTTTTATGCACTAGGAAAGAGAACTTTCTTAGTACAAAAAAAATCTCCTCACTGCCAATTATGGTAGTGAGGAGATTACATGTTCTATTTCTTTTTTACTGGAATCCAAATCTCACAATAATAGTTTTCATCCTGTGTTCCATTTGGATATTTATCAGGTGCATCATACATCTCAACACAATAACCAGCAGTAAATGCTGGAATTGTTTTTGTAATTAAACCTTCAGGAATTTCATTTGTTGGATTGTAGATATCGGCAATCAGGTATTCGAAGCTTTCATTGCCCATTTGCTCGTCAATATGCATTGCTGATATAATTTACAAATTTCTCCACAAGATTCGGGTCAAATTGAGTGCCTGAATTATCCTTTAATTCTTGTATAATCATCTCTTTAGTATATATTGGTTTATAATTTCTTTCATGAGTCATTACATCATATGCTTCCAATATAGAAAATAATCTTGCTGTAAAAGGAATTTCTTCACCCTTTAAGCCTTGTGGGTATCCACTTCCATCCCAGTGTTCATGATGAGCAAAAATACTTTTTCCAATATAAGAAAGCTTCGTTGATGCACTAACAATCTTAAATCCAAGTTCGGAATGACTTTTTATTTTTTGCCACTCCTCCATAGTCAACATACCTTTTTTTTGAAAAAGTTCTTTTTCGATTCCAACTTTTCCTATGTCATGTAACTCTGCCAACAAAGCAAGGCTTTCAATATCACTCTTTTCTAAATCTAATATTTCTCCCATTTGTCTGCACATCTCTACTAGCCTTTTACAATGCTCCTTGCTTTCATTATTATTTTCATATAGCTTTTTCTTAATAGCATTTATGATCATGTCATAGTTTCTTTCGCTATTAGCCATTTTATTAGCATACATCCTGTCTTCTGCTAACTTAAAAAGACTGTTATAACCATTATTATCATACTCATACATAGTTGCACATCCTAAAGCTACAAGAGGTTTAATTGGATCCTCTCTTGCAGTAAGGGCAGCATTCTGGATTTTTTCAACAATCTGAATAGATTCTCGTTCATCCGTTGATGGCATAAGCACTACTATTTCATCTCCTCCAATCCTACATGGAACATGATTTGATTTGATGTTTTCTTTAATTATTTCAGATACCCTAATTAACATCTGATCTCCGATTTCATGACCAAATGTATCATTTGTAATTTTTAATCCATTTAAATCTGCAACAATAATTGAAAATTGTAAAGAATTTTCTTGTTTTAATTGTTTTAAGATTTCAGCCATATACATTCTATTGTATAGTCCTGTAAGCTCATCATGATATGTTTTAAACATCAGTTCTTTTTTAGATTCTTCTATGGCCTGGGTTTTTTCTTTTACAGCTGCTTGCAGACTTGAGTTCCACGCTAAAATAACAATTATGATAATTATTAACAGCAATATAAAACACACTACACCTATCCAAAAATATGTGTTATGAAATAAACTTTGTCTTTGTAAAGACATCCACTTTTGCTCAATAACTTTTTTCTCATGATCTGTAATTTGAGCTAATCCTTTGTTAAGGATCTGATTTAAAATAGGCCAATCACTTCTGGTTGCTACGGATAAGCTGGATTGATAAGGAGTCTCGACATTGACTATAAGATTTGAAATATTATCTCTTTCAATAGTCTCGGTAGCACTCATTATTTCTATTATCATTGCATCAGCCTCGCCAAAGGCTACCATTCTCATTCCATCATTGGGAGATTTCACTGTTCTATATTCCAGCTTCGGGTGATTTTCATTCAAAAATTCTATAATATCGTAACCTTCTACTGCTAATATATCCATGCTTGTATTTTCTAACTTTTCGAATGTCAATTTCTCAGAAAAATTTTTCCGAGTAATTATAACATTAGGGTTTTCTATGTAAGGTACCGTAAAATCTAAATATTTACTTCTTTCAGTTGTTTTAGTAGCAGCTGTTATTCCTGTCAGTTCTTTTTTTTGAACCTGTTTAATGAGTTCATCAAAATTATCAAACTGCACCATCTGAAATTTAATACCTAGCTTCTGTTCCAAAAGTTTAAAATAATCCGCTGAAATCCCTGCATATTGTCCATTGTCTAAGAATTCAACCGGTGGATAATCTATTGTATATCCAATTTTAATCTCATCCTTATGCTCATCCAGCCATGTTCTTTCTTCATCTGTAAGAAAAATTTCCTCAGCTTTAGCGCATTTCGCGTTAATTAAAGAAAATATCGTTATAATTCCAATAAAAATTAATAATATCAAAACCAGCATATTTTTTTTGAATTTTCTAAATTTTAAAATATTTATTCCCCCCTTTCCAGTAATTCTTATTTAGGTAAATGTTTTCAAAGCGATTGTCCCAATATAGCATTAGTTCATTTTTTATATTTGTAATCAAAGCGCATTCTGCTTATAATTTTCAATTTCACTGATATTTTAGCACTTTTAGATTAGAGAGTCAACAACTCGTCCAAAATAACAGAGTTTAACCTAAAAAGGCACCAAATGACAGGGGGATGACAGGGGGACGGGGTTGTTGACACACTGCGACAGGAAAACGAGGATGACAATAACCCCGTCCCTGTGACAGATCTTTTTCTTTTACAACTGGTTCGATTATCCTAAGTTTTTTCATTGAAATCTCTTCTCTAATATAGAAACAAAAAAGGCGAGAAAACAAACGTTGCTCACGCCTTTTAGCAAATATTTATTCTGTTTTGTTTTAAATTCGTTGCAACAGGATTACAACTTCACAATCTGGGATATCTACCCAATTATTCCCAGTGAGAATCAGAGCTGTATTAACTTATACACTCCGGCCTGCTATCCTCAGAATATCAACGACAATCATTCCATTATTGTTATACCCCGAACTGTCCAAAGCTGTGGTCCCATCTGTCTCATCAAATTTCCAATGTCCGAAAAGCGATGTAATATGCTCATATCCCTACCATCTTAAGAATGGATATCCTCCATTTTCGTCAGGATTTATTCCCCAGATGGTATCAAAATCCCAGCCTGAGAAGGTGCTTTGCTGTGTCATTTCTAAAGTAGTTTTCGGTATTCCTTTACCTATATCACTTTGACCTGAGGTATTGGTGTCATAGTAACACCTATTAAATACCGGTTGGTTTCCTACGTCAGGAAGCTTACCTACTAAACCACCAATGTGCATAGGGCCTGTAATAGGATCTCCGGTAGCAGATATAGCTCCTATGGCATAAGAATCTTCAACTGTACCAGGTCCTATAGAACCTATTAATCCTCCAATATAGAAGTCCTGTGTTCTTGTATGTGATGTTACATTCCCTGTAGCGTAAGTATTGGAAATAGTGCCGTTAAAATGCTGACCTACAAGACCCCCCATTCCATAATAACCACTTATATTTCCGGAAGCATAACAGCTTTCAATATTACCAGAAGAATTATTTCCTACAAGTCCACCTATCCATCCTTGACCGTTAATTTCTACATCAGCACTACTCCTACTGATACTTCCACTAGAAATTCCTACTAAGCCACCTACCCCAGTAGTTCCCAAAATACTCCCAGTACAATGGCAATCAGTAACAACACCGCGATTTATGCCAATTAGCCCACCAAATGTACCATAAGATGTATCTGAGTAACTTAAATTAACCATTTCAGCACTGCAACCCATTATTACACTATTATAGTAATTTTGCCCTACTAAACTACCTACATTATATTGACCTATAATTTCAACATTATTAAGTTGAATATTCTTAATTTCTGCTTGCTGCACCAACTCATAGTTCACAACTTTACCGCAAACATAGCCAAACAAACCTATGTTTTCCTCTGAATATCGATTAATAGTTAAGCCAGTTATCGTATAATTTTGCCCATCATATATCCCGCAAAAGGGATTTCCGTAGGTGGGGTAGTCTTTATTTTCTCCAATCGGCATCCAGCCTTCACCTTGATTCCAAGGCTGTACACCTAAATCAATATCTGCTATTTGAATGAAGTGAGCATCAAGGTGATTTCTTACGTTATCTAGTTGTTCCGCAGTTGCAACCTGATAAGGATCTTCTGCTGTCCCTGTTCCGCCTGCAAATTCTGCTTCTATTGGCTTAAACACCATATCCTTTTCCGCCACTACCGAATTCGTATAGCCTGACTTAATTCCTATAGCTTTAACGGTTATGGTCTTACCCTCAGTGTCATTTGATTCTACATTAAATGATGCTGTGTATTTTATTGAGCTTGCTGTCGGTGTCGTTCCATCCAAAGTATAGTAAATCCCAGCGCCAGAAGTCGCTGTTGCCAATGTTACCGTAACCACAGCATCATTCTCAACACCAGCAGTAACATCTATATTCGTTGAGATATCAATAGCACTTACTCTTGCAGTTGAAGAGCTACCTCCACTACCTGATGAGCCAGCAATAACTATCCATGTGCCGGTATTGTTATTTGTAACCGAGGTGCTGCTATCAACGAGAGCTCCGCCAGCAGCAGTAACACCTTCTGCTCCTTTTGCTGTTTCTATTTTGGTATTAGGGGTGGTAATGAAAGAATTGTCTCCGCTTGCCTTTACTTCGACCTTTTTTACAATACCATTACCCTCAACTTTTGCATCACTGCCAACTATGGTAATCTTATCCGCAGTTGCCCCCTTATCTACAATAATTTTGGAAGCACTACCGGTGATACTTCCCTCTTTCATGGAGCTCTTCTCTCTAATTATAATGGTGGAATTATCGCCGCTAATAATTGCATTAGTTAGAAACGCTTTCGCAGCAATGGCAGTAATGTTGTCCCCAACCACCTCTAATGTTCCTATAACTCCTTCAACTAACACATCATCAGAACCATCATCAACATAAATAACTTTTACGTCAGCTGCATCTTCGACAGCAATTCGAACTTTCCCATCTACTTTGCAAACAATAATTTTGCCAAGATTGGAATTACCTTTAATAACAATGGAGTTCTCACCGCCGCCCCTAACAACAGTTCTTCCTTCCACCTTCACATTGTCGAGGGTCACGTCCCCATCACCAACACCATCAGCAATGATAAGATCTCCTTTAATAGTAAGATTTTTAAGCATAACACCGGGAACACGTATAAGTATATTGCCAGATAGGGTAACATCTATAACCTCTCCAGGCATATCTATGTACAGTTTAACCAAGTTATCCAAGACTGTAGCAAATTCTGCCCTGGTAATATTGGCATTAGGATTAATCTTGCCATCTGATCCTTGAACATAGCCTGCCTCTACCATTGCATTTAAATCCTTTTTCGCCCATGGAGCTATATCAGCTTTATCGGAATAGTTTTCCAAAGCCTTATATTCTAAAGCATCGGAACAAACTTTGAATGCTCTTGCCAAAACCACAAATGCTTCCTGGCGAGTAATATTGCTCTCCGGACGCATTGTTGTATCCTTCATAAAAGTACCCATCATGACGGCTTTAGCCATATCGCTTGCATACCATGCTGTGAATGGTACATCAGTAACCCCATTGAGTTCAGCAGTTTTCACAGCACTGAATGCTCTGTTTACCACCACTGACATTTCAGCCCTTTTGAGTGGCTCATCCGCTTTGATTAAGTTTTTACCCTTGTCTGCATAACCCTTAAGCAGCCCATTATCCACTGCTTTTTTAAGTGCAGCAGTTGACCAGTTATTCGGCATGTCTATAAAGTCATAACCTTGACTATCTGCTAATACAGTTACAGGGAACATGTTAAAAACCATCAGCAGAGATAAAAAAATAGATAACACCTTTTGTCTCATTTAACTTCCTCCTTCATATTCACATATAATTTTTTTGTTAATGTTTTCTTTAATTTGATTAACAAACTTTTCATAGTCAATTTTATTGTCTAATATACCTTGATAAATTTTTTCATTAGTTTGAATTTCCATTTCAAATGATTTCTTGCTTTTTCTCATAGTGATAGCCAAAACATTTTCTTCAAGTATTGCAATTAACTGGTCATCAGGTTCTTTGGGAGATAAAATAATTTTACCTTTGCTAATATGTAATTCTAACATCTTTGTTTCAAAAAAGCCTGTTTTCATACGAAAATCAAAAATCAACTTTATCACCGCCATTTACTAATCAATCTTTACATTTATACTAAATTATATCAAAATTATCCATATAAAAAAATAGTTCAGAGGATTCTGTCAATGACAATTATTATGACACGAACCATGACAAAAATATTGTCATTGTACAATGTATATGATAAACTTGATTGAGGTGATTATCATGCAATTTTATGAAAAACTTGATTTTCTTATGAACATAACAAATACTAGCAATAGTGTTTTAGGACAAAAGATAAAACTAGACCCATCTTATATCAGCAGACTTAGAAGGGGACAAAGAAATGCATTAAAAGATGAAAATATTATTGTATCCATGGCAGAATACTTTGCACACTATTGCATTGCTGACTATCAGCTTAATTCCATATCATATGCTTTAAACATCAGTAGAGCAATTTTGAATTCAAATGAACTTCAACCATTAATAGCAAAGTGGCTTATTAACGAAAAACCGAATGAAATAAAAGCTGTTGGAGATTTCATTGATAACTTTATAGAAATAAATACTAACCTAAAGATACCTGGTAATTTGGTGAAAACAGTTAAGCAAAAAGAGGATACACCAAAACTAATTCCACAAGATGATATATCTGTTTTCTATGGCATTGAAGGGAAACGACAAGCTGCTGAGTTTTTTCTGTTGGAAGTTATGAAAATAGACACACCTCAGACATTGCTTCTATATAGTGATGAAGCTACCGATTGGATGACAACAGATCGTGACTTTGCTATAAAATGGGCTCAATTAATGATTGGTGTTCTGTCAACGGGAAACAGAATAAAGATTATTCATACTATAAGTCGAAATCTAGATGAGATGCTAAATGCCATTCAACAATGGATGCCTATGTATATGACAGGATTAATTGAGCCTTATTATTATCCTAAAAAGAGAGATGGAATTTTTAAACAAACAATGTTTATCTCACCTGGAGTATCTGCAGTTATATCAAGTTCAGTTGGCAACTCATTTGATTACGCAGCTAATTTGCTCATAAGAAACAGTGATGCTATCAGAGCTTACACAGAAGTGTTCAATCAATATCTGAACCAATGTAAACCACTTATAAGAGTTTTTAAATCAGAAAACAAAAATTTATATTTAGAAACACTGCTAGAGTTTGAAAAAGAAAAATGTAACACCATAATAAAAACTGAATCTATCTCATTATTGACTATGCCAGAAAAAGTATTCTCAGAAATTTTGTCCCGCATTGGAATAAAAAAAAGCAGTTTAAGTGATTATCAAAAACAAAGAATAAAAATCTTTAAGAATCATTTAGAAAATAATAATTTATTTTATGAAATTATTCCAATATTTGATTTGGATACAATTAATAATGGCAAAATAAAAGTATCTTTTTCTGACATGATGAATAACAGTACGGTTTACTATACACAAGAGGAATACATTCAACATCTTGAGCATATAACATATTTATTAGAAATCTATGAAAATTTTCACATCAAACTAGTCTCTGGAATATCAGAAAGCAATTATTTAATATATGCAAAAGAAGATCTTGGTGTGATAACTGCTAAAACATCTATACCACCCGTTGTTATTGCTGTCAATGAAACCAATCTAACAGCTGCCTTTTGGGACTTTTTAAAACATACTTTAGGTGAAAAATCATTTCAGTATCCAAATAATGCTGAAGAATCCAATGAACTGAAGAAGTATATACAGAAAATAAAAAACTCTTAAAAGGTAATACAAAGCCGTGAAAAATTACTAATGATGACAATCCATGAAGAAAAAGTGAAGCTTAAGATAAATCTAATAAAAGAAGCTTATAGTCACTCGGATAATACAATTACCTATGTGCATTTCTGAAAAGTTTTAATATGAAATGATTGAATTTAGTCATAAAAAATGATATGCTACACAAGGTAAACAAAAAGTGTCATTACTGCATAATAATGAATTTCAAAATTACAATTGGGAAGATTATATATTGAGCTTATTTTTTAGCTCTTTTAAGGTGATAAAGAAAGGTAATAATATGATAAAAGTTGAAAACTTGTCCTACTCATTTCCACAAAAAAATCTATATAATAAGATTTCATTTACATTAGAAGATGGTCAGCATTGCGCTTTTATAGGCACAAGTGGAAGTGGAAAAAGCACACTGATAGATATAATTATGGATCCAGAGAAATATATGTTTGATGGTAAGTTAGAGATAGAACCAAATTGTAAAATTGGGTATGTAAGTCAGTTCTCACAACTAGACAAACCAAAAGAAACTACTGTTTTTGAATATATAGGCGAAAAATTTATTAAGCTGCAAAATGAAATAACATCCATTTGTGCTGAAATGGAAACATCTTCGGATATAGATACTTTGCTAGAAAAGTACCAACAAGCACAAGACGCATTTGATGCAATTAATGGAGATGAATTCGAAAGCAACATTAATAAAAAACTAAATCTTGCAAACTTAAGTAATCATAAGGGTCTAATGATATCTGAGCTTAGTGGTGGCGAATTTAAACTTGTTCAAGTTATTAAGGAAATGCTTAATCGTCCTGACTTAATAATTATGGATGAACCAGATGTGTTTTTAGACTTTGAAAATATTAATTCGCTTAAAAACCTAATTAATTCTCACAAAGAAACAATTTTAGTTATTACTCACAACAGATATCTATTGAATCATTGTTTTAATAAAATTTTACACCTTGAAAACATGGAACTCCAGGAATTCGATGGAACATATATTGATTATAACTTCTCATTACTGCAAACTAAAATTGAGTTACAAGAGCT
>NZ_JAWQJF010000063.1:0-16284 GCF_033447055.1 Sedimentibacter sp. | reverse complement strand
ATAACAGGACTTGAACCTGCACGGTGTTACCCACACGGACCTGAACCGTGCGCGTCTGCCAATTCCGCCATATCCGCATATTTTATATCGCTTAAGTATGTTATCACAAAAAGATTGCTTTTGCAATAATTTATTTTAAAATATACTATTTCATATTGAAAAAAGTGAAAAATTATCAACAATTTTCCTATTTTTTAATTTAGACATTACCAGAAAAATCTTCTTAATATAAAGCCCCACATTCGCAGGGCTTAACTACTTAAACTATTTTTCAAATATTTCTACTTCGTATTTCTTACTTAATTCCATTTTTTTATTCAAATAAACTTTTTCTTGTTTTTCTACAAAGCAATTATCTTTTACTTCTTGATATACTTCCTCAAACTCTGAATTACTTGCTGGTATATGTTCAGTTAATTTAATAATGTGGTATCCGAACTGTGTTTTAACAGGCTCACTTATTTCTCCAACTTCCATTGAAAAAGCAGCATCCTCAAACTGTTTTACCATTTGTCCTTTTCCGAACTGACCTAAATCTCCGCCATTTTGTTTAGAAGGGCAGCTTGAATATTTTTCTGCAGCTTCTTCAAAAGATAATCCATCTGTTATATCTTCTAATATTTCATTAGCTTTATCTTCTGAATCAACAAGTATGTGACTTGCTTTTACCATCTCATCTCTTTTGTAAAGAGTTTTGTTTTTTTCATAAAAATCTTTTAATTCTTCATCTGTCACAACAATTTCGTTGAACATTTTTCTTGTATTATATTGCTGCAGCATAGACTTTTTCATTGTGTTCATAACATCAATAAATTCATCTTCCTTTTCTAAATCCTTTTCTAAAGCATCTGAATACATTAATTCATGCATTACTAACTCATTAATTAATTTCTTTCTGCCATCCGGTCCTTTAAAATAAGTAGCATTTTGTCCCAAGTTATTCATCAATGTATTTAAATCGGATTCTTTTATTTCTCTTCCATCCACTACTGCCAACACTTTATTTTCCATTATTATCTCCTAAAATTTTATATTTAATACACAGTCTCGTTCACCAAAATATCTGCTCCCTCCGGTCGCATATTTTGGGAACTCATTGTGGTTGACCTACCGCCATTTTTCCTTCGCTATCGCTCGTAAAAATATGGTTAGGGCATACGCAGTAAATAAGAGGGCTCTCACCCTCTATATTCTTTTTACTATTCTTCTTCTTCCATAAATTCTAATAAATTAGATAATTCTGCAATACATTTATCTTCATCAGAACCTTTAGTAATGATAATTAATTCATCGCCCTTCATTGCTCCTAAAGCCATTATGCTAATGATACTTTTACCGTTAGCTTCTTGAATGCCTTTTTTGATAATAATCTCACTGTCAAAGTTTCTTGCTTTTTTCACAAATATAGCTGCCGGTCTTGCATGCAATCCAATCTTATTTTTTAATATTACTTTTTGTGATCTCATTCTCTACACCTCTTTTCTCATGTTCTAATAAATCTTCAGCAATTTCCTCAATTTTTCTCAACCTATGATTCACACCTGATTTTCCAAGGGGTGGATTTAGCATTTGTCCCAGTTCTTTTAAACTTGCGTTACTGTGCTTCAATCTTAAATATGCAAGTTCTCTTAGATGATCAGGAAGCTTATCAATAGCTTTATACTTCTTTAATACCTTAATGCTGTTAATTTGCCTCATTGATGTGTCTACTATTTTATCAAGATTTGCTGTTTCACAATTTATAACTCTATTAATTTGGTTTCGAGTTTCCTTGACTGCCCTAACATTTTCAAAATCCAAAACAGCTTTATTCGCACCCATCAATGCCAACAAATCAGAAATTTGTTCGCTTTCTTTTACATATGTAACATAGTTATTTTTCCTGTAAATAGTTTTGCCAACTATGCCATTGCTTTCAAGCAATTCACAAATACCTTTACTTTGTTCTTCTCGACTGCTTACAAACTCTGCATGATATGATTTCTCAGGATCGCTTATTAAACCGCATCCCATAAACAAGCCTTTTATGTAAGCTCTCTTGCATAAATCATTTTCAATTAAATCATCAGGAATTCCATAATCAAATGTCATAATACCAAAATCGTCTTTGGCAATTCTCGTATCCAATAAAAATTTCTTAGCTAATTTATCTTCAATTTTAATGATATAATTATTATGTTTTTTTAATCTGTTAGTTTTCTCCACGCTGACCTGAGCAGAGATTCCATAAGCAATTTTCAGAAGTTTGAAAATTCTTCTTGCAACTGCTGCATTCTCTGTTGAAAATTCAATCTCAATCTTATTGAAACCCTTCAAGCTTATATATCCCATTGTTCTGACAAAAGCAGATACTTCTGCTTTCGCGCTGAGAATATCATTTATCTCTGTCCTGGATAATTCATCTTTAATCTTTGAAGAAAAAGTCATACCATCACCTTATTTATAACAATGAAATTTAATATCTTCAACGGCTTTCTTAATAATTTTTCTCTCATCATCATATCTGGCAATTATCAATGATCTTTCAAACGGAAGGAATTTAGCTTCTACAAATCCTTCATTTTTTTGAGCGGTACAATTCATATTACGCGCCATCATTAAATACCAGTGCACTTCCTTATTTATATGAATCCTATCTGTGTAACAAGTTCGATTGAATTCATAATTTATTTTGCCAAGATATTTAATTGTTGTAACTTTTGCCTTTGTTTCTTCAAAAACTTCTCGCAAAGCAGTTTCTTTAAGCGATTCATTTTCTTCAACTCTACCTTTCGGAAGAACCCAATCTCCGTTAAATTTTCTCAACATCAATATGCAGTTCTTGAAAAAAACGATTCCCCCAGCACTTACTTCTTCAACCATATCTGCCTCACCTTTTTAATATTGTGCTTTATATAATAACACAATATTAAAAAAAATCAAACATATATTTACAGTGTACAATAAAAAACAATATATTTCAACTTATTTTAATACAAATTATTCACAAAAGGAAAACATTTTTTTAATCTTGTTTTGGCCTTTCGCCAAAATATTGATAATAGTCAACTTTCACATCGCCATTGAAAAGCTTTCTCTTTCTGTCTGCCTTTCTTCCAAAATCCCTTTCAAAACTTTCAACAGCTGTTATAACATAAGTTGACCAAGTTTTATCCCTGCCAAAAACCTGACCTAGTTTTTTGTGTATCATTTCTATATCTTTTTCATCACCGATTCTTTCTCCGTATGGAGGATTAGTAATTAGAATTCCATTTGAGCAAATTGGCTCTTTTATCTGCTGCACATCTTTCACAAAAAACTCAATACAATCATCAACACCCGCTTCAATTGCATTTTCCCTAGCAATTTTTATTGCTCTTTCGCTAACATCCGAAGCATAAATTTTAATTTCAGAGTCAAGGTCAATATTTTTTCTAGCTTCAATTTTTGCTCTTTTCCAGTATTCATCCTTTACAACAGGCCAGCTTTCAGATGCAAAACTACGATTAAGTCCCGGAGCAATGTTCCTTCCTATAAGGGCAGCTTCTATTGCAATTGTTCCAGATCCGCACAATGGATCGTAAAGAACTCTGTCTTTATTCCAAAAGCTTAGCTTTACCAAGGCAGCCGCCATTGTTTCTTTCAAAGGTGCTGCTGTTGATTTTGCTCTGTATCCTCTTTTGAACAGCCCTTCCCTCGCCCCGGTTGTGTCAATAGAAAGTGTTGCCACATCTTTGTGTATTGAAATAAGTATTGTGTACTCAGCGCCTGTTTCCGGCATCCATTCAACATCATATTCTTCGCAAAGTTTTTTTGAAACTGCTTTTTTTACTATAGACTGAACATCAGGAGTACTGTGTAATTGTGACTTGACAGATTTTCCTTTTACTGTAAATTGTCCGTCTTTTGTAATCCATTTTTCCCAAGGCAAATCATATGTTTTGTTGAAAAGTTCTTCAAAACTTAATGCTTCGAACTGTCCCATTACAAGCATCACTCTGTCTGCACATCTTAAATTTATATTTGTCTTTGCTATATCCTCTACTTCTGCATCAAAATACATCCAGCCGTTGTCCGTTACTACATTTTCATATCCGATATCTGTTAATTCTCTTTTTACAATTGCCTCTAATCCAAAGGCACAAATTGCAGCTAATTTTATTTTTTCCATACTTTCCCTTTCTCGATAAATACCACCCTACAAATTCTGAGATTCTTCACTCGTTCAGAATGACAGAAAAAATATTTGATAACTCATGCCTCAGAACAAATTATTTCCATAATTATTAACATTTACTTCTTGAGTTCTAATTGTTCATAATACTTTTCTATAAATAAATCATTAAGATTCCAGAAATTTTTGAAATCTTCGTATTCTTTCTCTGACTTATTATTCTCCTTATTTGTTTTAACAGCTCTTATTAATATATTTTTAGGCGTGTGTTCCATCGAAATAAACTCCATCAATTGCACCTTGTACCCCTTTGTTTCCAAAAACAAACTTCTTAATGAATCCGTAACGAGAGAAGATACTCTTTCTTTTATTAGCCCATGTTTCAACATTGGTTCTAAGTCGGAATTTTTTATTTTGTCATAAAATTCATGTTGGCAGCATGGAACAGACAAAATAATGTCTGTATTCCACTTAACAGCTTTTACTAAAGCTGCATCTGTTGCAGTATCACACGCATGAAGCGTCACAATCATATCTACTTTTGATTTGTATTCAAAATCACGTATGTCTCCATACATGAATTCAAGCTGATCATAGTTAAGTTTTTCTGCTGTTTCATTGCAAAATTTTATTACTTCTTCCTTTAAATCAAGCCCTATTATTTTAACTTTTACATCTCTTATAAAATAAAAATAATAATACAGCGCAAATGTGAGATATGCCTTTCCACAGCCGAAATCAATTATCATAAAATCATCTTCTAATTTTTTATCTTTCAAAGAATCATCCACTATTTCAAGAAATTTATTAATTTGCTTGAACTTGTCATATTTTTTTGCATATACATCACCATCATTGTTCATTACTCCAAGATAGGAAAGAAAATCGCAGCGTTCATGCTCTTGTATAATGTACTGTTTTTGCTTATTGTGTTCGTCTATATTTTGTTTTTTAGAAGGTTCTTTTTCCGTAACTTTAACGCTGCCTTTTTTGCTGACCATTAATTGAAAGTCAGAATCCTCTGTAAAAATATTGATGTTCCTGTATTCATTTACAATTAAATTTACAATTCTATCAGCAGCTTCATCGAATGAGTAATTTTCATGAAAAGCTTGTTTGTCAGTAAATTTTTCAAGCTGAATTATATTTTCTCCTTTAATTGAAACCGGTCTAGCTGTTATTTTTTTATATGGGTTTTCCGTTTTATTTCTTGGTGTTGTAAAAACACCATAAATAAACTTGTTCTCTGACAAACTATTTTTAATTATTTCATCTATATTCAATATTACACCCTCTCGTTAAAATACACTATAACTAATTTGCTGTCAAAAGATAAGTTCCTTCACTATCGTTCAGGATGACATAAATATACTGTATCATAAGTAAATAATTATTAGTTGTTCATTTTAAAGTTTTAATTGCTATTTGTAGCTGCTTTTTAACGACACTATTCTGTTAAATACCAAATTGTCAGCTGTTGAATCTTGATCTATGATAAAATACCCATGCCTTAAGAATTGGAATCTGTCCCCAGCATTATGTTCTTTCATGGTAGGTTCTACCTTGCAATTATTTAACACTACTTTTGAATTAGGATTTAGTTTTTCAAGAAAATTAGTTTTATCATAATCTTGGTCTTCCATCATGTAGTCATAAAGTCTTACTTCTGCATCCACACTATGTTTTGCAGAAACCCAATGAAGAGTTCCTTTTACTTTTCTTCCTGTAAAACCAGAGCCGCTCTTTGTTTCAGGATCATATGTGCAATGAACCTCTATTACATTGCCTTTTTCGTCCTTAACGAAATCTTCACAGCGTACAAAGTATGCATTTCTAAGCCTTACCTCATTTCCAGGGAAAAGCCTAACATATTTTTTTGGAGGAATTTCCATAAAATCTTCTCTTTCAATATATATTTCTCTGCAGAAAGGAATCATTCTTGAACCCATTTCAGGATTGTCAGGATTGTTTTCTGCTTCAACATATTCAACTTCATCCTCAGGATAATTTGTTATTATAAGTTTTATGGGGTCTAAAACAGCCATTGTCCTTGGTGCCTTAAGACTTAAATCATCTCTTACAGCATGCTCTAACATGGCAATGTCTACAACACTTTGTGCCTTAGAAACGCCAATAGCTTCACAGAAATTGTTTATAGCTTCTGAAGTGTATCCTCTTCTTCTAAGAGCTGCAACTGTTGGCATACGAGGATCATCCCATCCGTCAACATATCCTTCCTCAACCATTTTCTTTAAGTATCTTTTTCCCATCATAGTCTTTGTAAGGAATAATTTTGCAAACTCTATTTGTTTTGTAGGAGCTTTCTTGAAATCCTCAAGATTATTTAAGAGCCACTCGTAGAATGGTCTATGGTCTTCAAATTCCAATGTGCATATTGAATGTGTTATTCCTTCAATGGCATCTTCTATAGGATGAGCATAATCATACATCGGATATATGCACCATTTGTCCCCAGTGTTATGATGAGATTCATGAAGTGTTCTGTATATTACAGGATCTCTCATATTAATATTAGGACTTGCCATATCAATTTTTGCTCTAAGAACTTTTACTCCGTTTTCAAATTCTCCATTGCGCATTTTTTCAAACAATTCTAAGTTTTCTTCAATTGATCTGTTTCTCCAAGGACTTTGTTTGCCTGGTTCAGTCAATGTTCCTCTATATTCCCTTATTTCATCTGCTGATAAATCATCAACGTAAGCCAATGATTTTTTAATTAATTCCACAGCGTATTCATACATCTTTTCAAAATAATTCGAAGCAAAAAATATTCTTTCTTCCCAATCCGGGCAAAGCCATTTTACATCTTTAATTATGGATTCAACAAAAGAATCATCTTCTTTTGTTGGATTTGTATCATCAAATCTTAAATTAAATATACCATTATTTTTCTTTGCAAGGCCGTAGTTCAAGCATATTGACTTAGCATGACCTACATGGAGGTAGCCATTTGGTTCCGGAGGAAATCTTGTTTGCACCCTGTTTCCATAAACTCCGTTAGCGAGGTCTTCATTAATGATTTTTTGTATAAAATTAACCGATTCCCTGTTTTCTATATTATTTTCGCTCATTTTATCCTCCTTGAATTATATTATATTTAAGTATACTACATTTCTAAATGAAATAATAAATTATTTTAATATTTATTTTAACAAATTTTATTATACTTAATGAACATCTTTATTTCAAGTTAAATATTCCATTATATTTATTATATCCCATTTTAAAAAATAATTTAAAACATAAAAATAAGAACAGTACAAAGACTGTTCCATATTACTGATTATTTATCTACTGTAATCGTAGAATCCTTTACCCGTTTTTCTTCCAAGTAAATTAGCTCTTACCATTTTTCGAAGTAATGGATGTGGTCTGTATTTTGGATCACCGAATTCATTATACAAAACTTCCATAATTGCAAGGCATACATCCAGTCCAACTAAATCTCCCAACTCTAATGGACCCATCGGATGATTTGCTCCCAATTTCATTGCTGTGTCTATTTCTTCTTTTGTAGCAACTCCATCTGCTAATATTCCAACGCCTTCATTAATCATAGGAATAAGTATTCTGTTTACAACAAATCCCGGAGCTTCTTCTACGCTTACAGGAGTTTTGCCGATACTTTGTGACAAAGCAAATATTGCAGAATGAACTTCTTCAGAAGTAAGTTTCCCTTTAATAATTTCAATTAATTTCATAACAGGAACCGGATTAAAGAAATGCATTCCTATTACCTGCCCAGGTCTTTTGGATTTTGCTGCAATTTCAGTTATTGATAATGAAGATGTATTTGTTGACAATATAGCATCTTCCTTTGCTATTGCTTCAATGTCGCTGAAAATCACATGCTTTGTTTCCATATCTTCTGCAACAGCTTCAATAAATAAATCAGCATCACTACACTCATCATATGTAACAGCTTTTGATATATTCCCAAGTATTTCATCCATCTTAGTTTGTTCCATTTTTCCCTTTGAAACTAACTTTTCCAGTCCTTTTCCAATTGAACTTTCCAGAGTATCGTAAGTTTTTCCCGGTCTTCCTTTTACTACCACAGGATAACCTGCCTGCGCAAATGTTTGCACTATTCCTTTTGCCATTGTTCCTGTTCCAACAACACATATCTTTTTAATTTCCATTTTCCCTCCTAATTTCTTGGACATTTGTCCTTTTTCGCCTATTAACATTATAACACTCTATATTAGTATAATCAAGAATTTTAAATAAATTGATAAATGTTTAACATTTGTGCAACTCATAATAATTGCATTTTAGATAATAATAAATAAAACGTCTAAATATTATTGGTGAGAAAATGTTTAAAAAAATTATAATTTTAATTATGAAGTTATTGCGAAAAATAATAGAAGACGAAATATTTGCCTTAAGCGCTCAATTTTCTTATTTTATTATTTTGGGTGTGTTTCCTTTTTTAATTTTAGCAATATCTTTGCTATGCAATTACAGCAGTTATATTTATTATATTCTAAACTCGCTGTCAGCATTTTTGCCTCAAGATGTTTACAACATTATACTCAGTGTTGTGCGTTACTCAATTTCAAGCTGCAGAAAGACATACTTATCTCTTAGCATGTTAGTAATACTGTGGTCAGCAACTTCAGGCAGCGCAACTATTATAAATGGAATTAACAAAGCCTATGGTTTCTCTGTAAAACAAAACTACTTATTTTTAAGAATAAGGGGAATATTGTTTGCATTGGCAATAATGATAACAATGCAAGTTTTATTTGCTCTCATTGTAGCAGGAAGGCAGCTGTTAATTTTTGTACAAAATATAGAATTATTTTCAAGTCTTAATTATGTACTGATTAATATTTTCAGATATGGCATGCCCTTTGTCTTGCTGTTTGTTACATTTTCTGCTACCTACAAATTCTTAACTTATGAAAAAGTTGAGTTCTCATTCGTTTTTCCAGGAGCATTATTTGCAACAGCAGGTTTTATAATTGGTTCCTACGCTTATTCTCATTATATAAGCAGAAGGATTTTATATTACAATACTATATATGGAAACTTATCCAGTGTCTTCGTCTTCATAATATGGATATACATGTTATCAATTGTTTTTCTAGCAGGTGCTGAAGTAAACTATTTATCTTCAAAACGCAAGGATAAACATTAACTATATGAAACTCATAGATAACACACTGTATATTCGTTCTTATTTTACCGCTTTAAATATGAAATACCCGGATTTTTTTCCTACTGTTTCACAATTTCCAAAAATATTTTCAAGTTTAACTTCTGTGCTTGGTGCTCCTTGCTTTTTTTGTATTACAACATAAAGTTTTCCGCCTTCATTTAAATGTTCATAAGCTCCTTCGTAAAATGAAAACACAGCATTTTTGCCGGCTCTTATAGGCGGATTTGTTAAAATTATATCATATGTATCTTTAATGTTTTCAAATCCTTCTGAATTAATGACTTTAATTTTACTTTCTGTTTTATTTTCCTTGGCATTCATTAAAGTCAACTCTAATGCTCTTTCATTTATATCAGACATAGTTACATTCGCGTTATCTAAAAGCTTTGCAATTATAACTCCTATTGGTCCATAGCCGCATCCTAAATCTAAAATACTTCCACCAAATTTTTCATTTTCTTTTATAACTGTTTCAATAAGCAACATGGACCCGAAATCCACACCATTTTTAGAAAATACGCTGTTGCTTGTATAAAAATAAAATTTATCTTTTCCTATGTTCCAATCAAATTTATATATTTCTTTTTCCGTTGTAGGGCTCTTAGTAAAATATTGTTCCATTTTTCCTCCGTATATCCTTTTAATTTATTGTAACTTATTTTGACCAATATTCAAATAATAATTATTAGATACAAAAAGAGATCCTTCGCTAACGCTCAGGATGACAGAATTTAATTCACTATCATCCTGAAAGCAAAGCTGAAGAATCTCATTTTTATAAAAAATTCCTACATCTAACCAAGAGTCATTTGGATGCGTCTTGATTTACTTAAAAGCTGCAATCTGAGATGCAATTGAAATACAATTGATTCTCTGATTGGGTCTTTTAAAAGATGATTATTTGTTATTTATTTAAAAGGCAATTATACAATTTTGTTTTAAATTTGCCAAAAATGCTTTTTCTACTGTATCATATACATCATATTGTTTTTCTTTGCTGTTGAATGTTGGAACATAAAGTTGTTCTTCATAATTTTCTGCACAATTTTCAGCACATTTTGCATTTAACAATTCAGCTAATTTACTAAACATCTGTAGATTAGACATACCGGTGAGCGGCTTAACGACTTCAACAACATTTCTAGCAGTGCCATCAGCGCTTACTATTGTACCACTGCTTTCAGCAAGACTGCAAAGAGGCAGAACATATTCAGCTAGTTTCGTTGTGTCGTTCTCCATTATATCTGATGCTGCAAAGAATTTAAGATTTTCAACTGCTTCTTTCAATTCAGGATTATTTCCAATTATATCTTCGCCGATTACAACAAGCCCTTTTATACTATTGTCAAGCAGCGCTTCTTTAATTTCTTCTCCTGAAGTTCTAAATCCAACATCCCAAGCACCTTGACTGTTTGATTTAGCTTTTAATACTATCAAACCTCTGTGAGGTTTATTTTTATTTCCTGTGAGCAAAGTAATGTCAGCCAATACTTTCAATGCTTCATTTTGTACTGTATTTGAATCGGCGATTATAACAGGTTTTTTAGATTTCTTAAATGCTTCAGCCACAGAATCAGCTGGTGGAAGAACCTCAACTTTTTCTAGAGTCTTAAGAAGATTTTCGCCATTAGGATAGCCCATGACAACATCTTTCTTTATAACACCATTTTCAAGCATTGCTTTTAAAACCTGAACAAAGAATAATTCATAATCATTAACATCTACTTTGTGAGACCATTTATCAGTCTTAGTCTCAATTATTGATACTGAAATGATTTTTCTGGATTTAGATAATCTTCTCAATTTCATTCCTGCAGACGGATTGTGTTCATATAACTGCCCTGCAGAAATTATTAAATCAGAAGCATCCAATTCGTCAAATGTAATTGTTGATTTATTTTTGCCTAAGACTGTTTCAATTCCCGGTTCTTTATCAATTGTAAATGATCCCTTTAATTTTGTATTTAATTCATTTGTAACAGCCTTTATATTAAGCAATTCTTCATTTGTTAATTTAGGTGATACAACAAATGCAACCTGGTTATCTCCATACATATTTTGTATGCTTCTTAAGCGTTTAGCCGTTTCAAATAAAGCAACATCCAGCGATATAGTTTCATAGTTATCTTTAATTCTTGCTTTTGGTGCAATTAATCTTTCGCTGCTGTTTATGTGTTCTATACCGAACTTACCTTTCCCGCAAATTGGAATTTCATTATCTTTTGGGGTTGTTGCCTTATAAACAACATTATCTTTGTGTTCATAAACGACATCACATCCAACTGAGCAATAGCTGCATACAGATTGAGTTTGTGTTAAGTCCAATGGAATTTCTTTGATGTTTTCTCTTCTGTCAAGCAAAGCACCTGTTGGGCAAACATCAATACATCTTCCACAGGATATGCAGTCAGTAACTTTTAATTGTTGTTCAAAAGCAGGTGCTACAAATGTTTCACTTCCTCTTTCTACAAAACCAAGCGCTGATGCTCCAACAACTTCGTCGCAAGTCCTTACACAAAGTCCGCACAGCACACACTTGTCAACATTTTGTGAAATAAATGGATGTTCAGTTTCTTTAAATTTCTTTTTATTTAAAGCATGATATTTTTTTGTATCAATTTCGTATTTTTTAATGTAATTAACTAATTTACAATCAAAGTAATCCTTACAACCGCATTCGAGACATCTTGAACTTTCTTTCACAGCTTCTTCTTCTGTCATTGTCGGAAGAATTGGTTGAAAATTGTGCTTTCTTATTGAAGCTTCAACAGTTCTGTGCTCAACTCTAGGTACTTTTTCTTTATCTTTGAAATCTTCTTTTGTAACCTCAGTGTAAACAAGAGGCAAATCTTTATACGGAATGATTTTACCTTCAAGATAGCTGTTCATCACTTTTGCAGCATGCTGCCCCTGTGCGATTGCTTCAATTGCTATCTTAGGTCCTGTAGCAGCATCTCCTCCGGCAAAAACACCTTTAATATTAGTTTCGAAAGTTTCTTCATTGATAGTGATATTTTTCTTTTTACCTTGACCAACATTAATACTGCCACAGTCAACTTCCTGCCCAATGGCTGCAATTATTGTATCTGCTTCAAATGTTATAAATTCACCTGTAGGCATTGGTTTTTGTCTTCCGGATGCATCTTTTTCGCCAAGAAGCATTTTTTCACATTTTAATCCTGTTACTTTTTCTCCATCACTTTCAACTAGAGAAGGTGCAAACAAAAATGAGAAAATTACTCCTTCTTCTTTAGCCTCTTTTATTTCTATTTTTTCAGCAGGCATTTCATCTTCGGTTCTTCTATAAACAATTCTAACTTCTTCAGCTCCAAGGCGTATGCTTGTTCTTGCTACGTCCATCGCAGTATTTCCACCGCCTACAACTATTACCTTTTTACCTAACTGAACAGGATTATTTTCAGCTACTTTTATTAAGAAATCAATTCCTCCCAATACTCCACTGGTATTTTCGCCTTCACATCTCATAGGTGAACTTTTCCATGCTCCAATTCCAAGAAATACTACATCATATTTATCCTGCAAATATTTAAGAGAAATATCTTCTCCGATTTTTACTCCATAATTAATTTTTACTCCCATTTTTTCAATAACAGCAACTTCTGCATCAACAATATTTTTCGGTAAACGGTATTCAGGTATGCCGTATCTAAGCATTCCACCCGGTTTTTTCTTTGCTTCAAATATTTCAACATCATGTCCGTCACGAAGTAGAAAATATGCTACCGAAAGACCTGCAGGACCAGCTCCTACTACTGCTGCTTTTTTTCCTGTAGAAGCTTTCACGCTTGGAATATATACATCATCTGAATTCAAATCGTAATCTGCCGCAAATGTCTTTATAGCAGCAATTGATACAGGTTCTTCCACATACTGCCTTCTGCAAGCACTTTCGCATGGATGAGGGCAAACTCTACCTATACTTGCCGGAAGAGGTAATTTTTCTTTTATTAATTTTAAAGATTCTTTATATTGTTTGTTTGCGACTAAACCCACATAACCTTGCACATCTGTGTGAGCAGGACAATTTAAAGTACATGGAGCTTTACAGTCTCCAATATGTTCTGAAACCAACAGGTTAAGAGCAGTATTTCTTGCCTCTTTAACTTTCTTAGTATTCGTTCTTACTACAAATCCGTTTGAAACAGGCGTTGCACAAGATCTTGCTAGCTTAGGCTGCCCCTCTATTTCTACCACACACAGTCCACATCCGCCATAAACTTCCAAATTTTTATCAAAGCACAAATTTGGAATTTCGATATTATTTTCTAAAGCTGCTTCTAGTATTGTTTTTCCAGCTGCAGCTGTTATTTCTTTTCCATCAATATTAAGTTTTACTAAAGCCACGGTTGCTCCTCCCTCTTATTTTTTTTCCACAGCGCCAAATTTACATACGCTGTAGCAATTTCCGCATTTTATACACAATTCCTGGTTGATCACATGAGGGTTCTTAACAGTGCCTTCAATAGCATTTACAGGACATTTTCTTGAACATAAAGTACAGCCGGTACATATATCCTTGTTAATTTTATAAGTCAACAAAGCTTTACAGTGTTCTGCAGGACATTTTTTGTCGACGACGTGTGCTAAATATTCGTCCTTAAAATATCTCAGCGTTGCCAATACTGGATTCGGAGCTGTTTGCCCAAGACCGCACAGGGATGATTCCTTAACACTGTTTGCCAAGCTTTCAAGTTCTTCCAAATCTTCCATTGTACCATTGCCTTGAGTGATTCTTTCCAAAATATCAAGCATTCTTTTTGTTCCAAGTCTACACGGTGTACACTTTCCACAAGATTCATCAACTATAAAATCCATGAAAAACCTTGCAATATCAACCATGCAATTATCTTCATCCATTACTATCATTCCACCGGAACCCATCATTGAGCCAACAGCAGAAAGGTTTTCATAATCAATAGGTGTATCAAGATGATCCTTTGTCAAACAACCTCCTGAAGGACCTCCGGTTTGTACTGCCTTGAACTCTTTACCGTTTGGACAGCCTCCGCCAATATCATAGATTACCTCTCTTAAAGTTGTTCCCATTGGAACTTCCACAAGACCGGTATTCGTAATTTTTCCACCCAGTGCAAATACTTTTGTTCCTGGTGATTTTTCAGTGCCGAAACTTCTGAACCATTCAGGGCCATTATTAATAATTTGCGGAATGTTTGCCAGTGTTTCAACATTGTTAATTACAGTTGGTTTACCCCAAAGGCCTTTATTGGCAGGAAAAGGAGGCTTTACTTTTGACATTCCTCTTCTACCCTCTATTGACTGCATAAGCGCTGTCTCTTCACCACACACAAATGCACCGGCACCAAGCCTTGTTTCTATTTCAAAGTCAAAACCAGAATTGAATATATTTTTTCCAAGAAGTCCCATTTCTTTTGCCTGTTCAATTGCAATGTGCAATCTGTGAACAGCTATCGGATACTCTGCTCTTACATATATAAAACCCTTAGTTGCTCCAATTGCATATCCAGCAATTGCCATCGCTTCTAATACAGCATGAGGGTCCCCTTCAAGAACGCTTCTGTCCATAAATGCACCCGGGTCTCCTTCGTCAGCATTACATATAATATATTTCTGATCAGCTTTATTTGGTGCTGCAAAGCTCCACTTCACTCCGGTAGGAAAACCTGCACCACCTCTTCCCCTTAAGCCCGAATCTTTCATTAATTTAATTACCTCTTCAGGAGTCATTTTTGTTAAAACTTTCCGCAAGGCCATATAACCGTCTATTGCAATGTATTCATTGATATTTTCAGGATCAATAACACCGCAATTTCTTAGGACAACTCTTTTTTGCTTTTTATAAAACTGAATATCCTTGAGAAGAAGGTACTCTTCTGTATTAGAATTGGATGAACTTTGAGTTGCTCCAATTGTATATTCGCTTACAACTGTTCCGTGTAAAATATGTTCTTCAAAAATCCTTTTTGCTTTTTTTGTATCAACATATATATATGTTACTTTTTCTTTCCCCGGAACATATACTTCAACTATTGGTTCATAAGTACACATACCGATACAGCCCGTTTGCACAACCTGCACATTTTTTAAGTTTCTTTTTTCAACTTCTTCAGCTAAGGCGCTTAAAACAGGTTTTGCACCTGCTGATATTCCGCATGTTGCCAAGCCTACAACAATTCTTATTTCATTGTCAACATCACTATTTTTCATATTTGTAACTGGTTCTACTCCAACCTCTTTCAGTTTATCTGATGTTTTCAAGCTTGCACCTCCTGTTTTCTATATTTCTCAATTATTTCATGTACTTTTTTAGGTTCCATCTTTCCGTAAACATCATCATCAACCATCATTACAGGAGCCAGACCACAACAGCCTAAACATCTTGTTGCTTCAAGGGTAAACATTTTATCTTCTGTAGTTTCTCCAACCTTAATATTCAACTCTTCAGATAATTTATCCATGATTTCCTGAGAACCTTTTACATAACATGCCGTTCCCAAACATACACTAATTTTATGCTTACCTTTTTCTTCTATCGTGAATTGTGAATAAAATGTTACAACTCCATAAATGTCCGCTAAAGGTATGTTTGTTTCTTCCGAAATAAATTGTTGTACTTCTAAAGGCAAATAACCAAAAATGTCTTGAGCTTTTTGTAAAGTTTGCATCAATATGCCTTGTGAATTTTTTACTGAATCTATATAAGCTTTAAGCTCTGCAAATTCACTATTCTTCGATTGAATAAATTCATTCTGCAATTTAGTACCCTCCATATTTGCTATTTAATTATATACAATCAACATTATACATACCCATACTTAAAAAGTCAATCTATAACAAATTCACGCAGCTCTGAAAGGTAAATCAATTTCTTACTTTCGGATTGTCTTAATTCTCAAATTGAAATTTCAATTTTTGATATTATCAACAGAAGCATGCAAAATTT